>JBAVNY010000262.1:0-2079 GCA_049691535.1 Candidatus Acidiferrum sp. | reverse complement strand
GCCCAGTCGCGTCGAGCGCAACGGTAACCATGCCCGGCACATCGGCGGCCGGCTCATTCCGGTCGATCATAGTGAATTGGTTTTGCGGAAACATGGGTCGCGGGCTCTGACGGTAAATAAAGTGCATGCCGTCTGGAGAGCCGCGGCTAATGCTCGGAAGATCCTCGCGGTTTACCTCAAACCACCACGCGCTGTCCGCGATGCTTTCGTCGTACCCGCTGCGTGCAATCACCTCGCGCGCACGTTCGACCAGGACTTCCGGCGACTTTCCTACGTGGATGGCCCCGAGCACAGTCGCATAAGGCGCCAGAAAAGCAGACGTGGCGATGCCGAAGAGAACGGCGACCAACAATAAGAGCGAAGTCGCGGTCGAGATCGACACCGAAATCCCGGCGGCGGCGACGGTGTCTGGCGAGGGCGTTTCGCCCGCCGCGATGGCTGCGGCCAACGGGTCGCCCCCCGGCAGCGTGGCCGCAACCTGCAGCGCCGACGCGGGGCGCCTTCCCGAATCTTTTTCCAGGCAGCGCAGGATCACCCGCTCGATGCGCGGATCCAAACCTTTAACATAGTGCGACGGGGAGGTCGGCGCATTCTTTTCGCGTAGGCGCACCATTTCTTCGATGGAGGACGCATTGAACGGTCGCTTGCCTGTGAAGATCTCATAGAGCACAAGCCCAAGCGAGTAAACGTCGCTTTTCGGCGACAGTTCTCCGCCACCGAATTGTTCAGGTGACATGTAGGCGGGCGTGCCGGCGCGGGCAGTGGCGCCTTCGAGTTCCGCGATCAGGCCCGCGAGACCGAAATCCGTGATGCGCACGCGACCGCGTCCGTCCAGCATAATATTCGCGGGCTTCAGGTCGCGATGAACGATACCGCTCTCGTGCGCGGCGGCGAGACCCGCGCATAATTGCTGTGCTATTTCCAGGGCCTTGTCTGACGGCAGCCTCCCGATGCGCCGCATCAGCGAAGCCAGATCTTCACCATCTACAAATTCCATCGTCAGGAACGTAAGTTCAGTTCTCTTGTTAGCTGCTCCGACTTCAATGATCTCTCCAAGGTCAAAGACTCGGCAGACATTCGGATGCGAAATTTGGCGCGCGACTCGTACTTCCCGCGTGAACCTCTCCAACGCTTGATCCGTCTGGGCCAGCGAGCGTGGTAGAAACTTCAGCGCAACCGTTTGGCCGAGTTTTAGGTCTTCAGCTCTGTAGACCTCGCCCATTCCGCCCTTGCCCAGCGGCGATACAATGCGGTATCGATCGGCGAGGATAGTTCCAGGAACGTAATGTGCTTCGTAGCCGGAAGGAGCAGAAATGCTGCCGCTAGCAGAGGAATTCCGCTCGCGCACAGGAGCGCCAGGCGAATCTCCCGGCGAAACGCCACCATGCAGAGTGGCTTCAGGTTCCAGCGTTGCTCCGGACCCGATATCCACCGAGCTACGGCACGATGGGCACAAGCCCGCTGCGCCAGAGATTTCTATTCCGCAGACAGAGCACCTCATATAGTTGTGACCGGAGTATATCACCGCCCGTTAAGAAGCTCTCTCCGTAGCTAGATTCCTTCGCAGGAAACCGTGCATTAGGAAGCTACCTGACATCTTCTCGTTACTCGACAACAATTAACTTCTTGCATCTCGTGTCGCATACGAATGCGGGCGAGTTCACTGAGGAACCGTGACCGCCCTTTTTGTCATGGGCTACTCTGGCGTAAGGAAATTAGGTAAGGAGTTTTGACTATCCAACGCCGTACTCGTCACGTGGACATCACCACCGATCTCCCACAACCCCGTTTCTGGCCAACTTCCGGTTTGCCGACGATGCGATCCTTTCGAGACTCCACCAACTCTCGGGCCTCAATTGACTTGCCTGTTTCCCGGACTTAACATTCCGCGCGAGTGATTGGCCAGACCATTTCGCATTACCGCATCCTCGGGAAGCTAGGCGACGGCGGTATGGGTGTGGTTTACAAAGCTGAGGACGTAAAGCTCAGTCGGTTTGTCGCTGTGAAGTTCCTTCCCGATGGACTCGCCCGTGATCGCCAAGCCCTTAGTCGCTTCCAGCGGGAGGCAAAGGCGGCATC
>JBAVNY010000261.1:0-1984 GCA_049691535.1 Candidatus Acidiferrum sp. | reverse complement strand
GGAAGTAGCCATATCGTGGCTCGCAGGTCAGCAAGCCTATCACAATTTTCTGCTCGTGAGACTTCTCCATTCCCGCCAAAAACGCCTTCGTCCTGAACGTTTTAGCAATGGAGAAAACTTTGGGGACACTTTGGACTCGCGAGGATTGACCTTTGTCCAGCTTCTGGTAAGAGTCGGCGCCAGTATCGCACTTGAGACTTAACTCGTCAGCAGTCCGGTGCTGCCGTAGGTTTCCCGGGCGAATTTTGCAATCGAAAGGAAATGGGAAAGAAATGACGAATCTCCTCATGAAGTGCGGTTTGGTCATCTGTTGTTTTCTGCTCGCAGGCTGGGTGGAATTCGAGAACACTCCAAGCACTGCCCAGGTTGTTGCCTTGGACGAATGTGATCCAGCCACCTTCAATGCTCCGACCGCCGTAGGCCCCGAGTTCTGCAAAAACATTGCTCTCGGCGCCTCCACCACCTTTTCTGCATTGTTCACCAAGGCGGCCGCCGGAACTCCCGATCCCAACTGGGACTTTGAACCCGACACGCTCACTGTAAAAAAGGGAACAACGATCAACGCCGTCAACCAGGGCGGCGAGCCTCACACCTTCACCGAAGTCGCCAAGTTCGGTGGTGGCTTCATCCCGGGTCTCAACTCTCCGGGAGAGGAAGTCGTTCCCGAGTGCTCCGGCGGCTTTTCCAAAGTTTCCGTAGCCCGCACCCGCATCCTGCAAGGCAGTCAACTCAACGTCGCGGATCTCTCCAAGGGCGAGCATTACTTTCAATGCTGCATCCATCCGTGGATGCGCACCACCGTCACCGTGAAGTGAAGCGTGCACTCGAAAGCTATCGACCGTGCGTTTTGTCTTTAAACGCATCGTGACACCTGCAAGTTAAGCGCAAAAAAACGCAACGGCGAAACTCTTTGCCTGAATTCATCCGGGCAAGCGTTTCGCCGCCCTGCTATTTGCCAAAATCCGGAAGAAACGTATCCGCACATCTGACTCTGACGCGAAGCCATCTCAGGGCAGGGAATTCGTGCCGGCACCACAGCGATGGTGATACAGTGCGTCACAACAACAGCTTCCCGCCCGAGGAGCGCGATGCACAGACGCACCTTCATCCACGCCACGGCGAGTGCAGCAACGGCTCTGGCGTTCCCACCTTCTTCACTTTTCGCCCAGCAAAATTCCAGAACTCCAGCGCCGTATCCCGATCCCGCCATCGAAGTCGTTGATCCCCGATTTGCAAAATACGTAGCCTGGAACGCCGCCGTCGAACGCCTGTACACCGGTGCGCGCTGGGCGGAAGGCCCGGTCTGGTTCGCCGACGGCCGCTATCTTCTCTTTAGCGACATTCCCAACAATCGCATGCTGCGCTGGCTCGAAGACACCGGCGAAGTCAGCGTGTTCCGCACGCCCTCGAACTATAGCAACGGCAACTACCGCGACCGTCAGGGACGCCTTCTCAGCTGCGAACACGACACCCGCCGCGTCACTCGCACCGAATACGATGGCGCCATCACCGTGCTGATGGATCATTTCCAAGACAAAAAACTCAACGCGCCAAACGATCTCACCGTCCATTCCGATGGTGCCATCTGGTTCACTGATCCTGGCTACGGCATCATGTCCAACTACGAAGGGCACAAAGCTCCCTTCGAACTGCCCGCCAATGTTTACCGCCTCGACCCGAAAACTGGTCAGGCTATGGTCGTTGTCAGTGACATGGTCAAGCCCAACGGTATCTGTTTCTCTCCCGACGAAAAAAAGCTCTACATCGTCGACACCGGCGAACCTCCAAACTCCGGCAAGCCGCATCCTGTTCGCGTCTACGATGTCGAAGATGGTGTGCGCCTGAAAAATGGCCGCATGTTTGTCGATATGTCGCCCGGCCTATCCG
The DNA here is from genome assembly GCA_049691535.1 of Candidatus Acidiferrum sp. GTDB lineage: Bacteria > Acidobacteriota > Terriglobia > Acidiferrales > UBA7541 > Acidiferrum. The sequence continues at coordinate 97 of JBAVNY010000261.1, read as the reverse complement.
ATGGTATTCGCTGCGATGTGGATGGCAACGTCTGGTCCGCTGCGGGGTGGGCCGGCCAACCTTTCAACGGAGTGCACGTCTTCGCACCGGACGGCAC
>JBAVNY010000260.1:0-11801 GCA_049691535.1 Candidatus Acidiferrum sp. | reverse complement strand
AAACAGAGGAGCGCGTGGAAATTTTTCTAGTCGTCAGAGAGGGCGCGAACGAGTTTTCCGAGAGGACGGCAGAGCGCGAGAACTTTTCCGAGGTCGTCGGCAGTGAAATCGGGCCCGGCTTCGGTGGCGGTGTTGCCTTTGCGGCTGACTTGCATCACGCCAACGACTTTGGCTTCGCACAAGATGGGAGCGCTCACAATTTTTTGAATGGAGTCGCCAGAAACAGCGGCGGCTTTCACGCCTTCGAACACGCTGGCGTGACGAACGGCGGAGAAATTATTGTTGATTTCGGGGCGACTCTCGCGGGCAGTGCGCGCGGCAAGAGCGGAGTTGCTGGAAAGCGGAATGAATCCCACATTTTTGAGGGCTTGCGGGACGAGGAAATGAAGATGGCGCCAACGATTGGAGACGCCGAGGATGGCGATTTCATCGGGTTTGACGCCCAAATTTTTGGCGATGCGTTCGGCGATAGCGGGCAAAGAGACTTCCGCAGCAGACGAAGAGTCCGCTTCGAGGGCGTTGGCAAGACGTTCCAATTCCGAAACTAAGTTAGTACTCATGATTTTAGGTAAACGCTCCCCCGATCGGGAAAGGGGATGGGGTTCGATGCGGAACCCTCCGTCTAGTATCTCTATGTTCGCGGAGCGGAGCGCGTTTACGCAAGAATATTTCGAAAGGTTTGTGCTTTCCGAAGGGAGAGCATAGCTTGCAACGATTGTTGCAAGTTCATATACTGAACAAGCCGAAATTCCAAAGCGTCCCGCAATTCGCGCCGAAATATATTTCATTTGGGAATTTGTGCGGCGGAGAGGGCATGTCTTCAGCGACAACCCGGCCTGACACCAGTTACCTGCTAAGAAAACTACATTCGTTATCGGGCATTGTTCCCGTCGGCGCATTTTTGGCGGAGCATTTTTGGTCGAACAGTGCGGCACTGGTAAGCCCTGAAAAATACAATTCGGTGTCGGCGGAACTGCAAGGCATTCCGTTCCGGCCACTGATTGAGTGGACGCTGATCTTTTTGCCGATGCTGTATCACGGGCTGTACGGGATTTACATCTGGCTGCGCGGGAAGTCGAATGTGTCGTCGTACCCGTGGGTAGGGAACTGGCTGTATACGACGCAGCGGTATACGGGGCTGATTGCGTTTGTATATATAGGATGGCATCTGTACACGGAGCGGTGGCTGACGCACGGGAAATCGACGTACGGCGATGTGGAATCGCAGCTGGTAAATCCGTACTTTTTCGCGTTCATGGCGATTGGAGTGCTGGCGTCGTCGTTTCACCTGGGAATTGGGATCTGGAATTTTCTGTACAAGTGGGGAATCACGGTATCGGCGTCGGCGCAACGGCAAGCAGGAAGATTCGGATTCGCGGTGGCGCTGTTATTTAGTTTGGTTGGCTTGCTGATCCTGGTGAGCTTTCGCTGGAACTGGCATCCTTTCGCGTTCTACTACACCAAATGAGACAACCTAAAATAATTGTCGTGGGTGGAGGTCTGGCTGGGCTGATGGCGACGATTCGTGTCGCAGAGGCGGGCGTGCCGGTGCAGCTATTTTCGATCGTGCCGGTGAAGCGGTCGCACTCGGTGTGCGCGCAGGGCGGAATCAACGCAGCTAAGAATAAGAAGGGCGAAGGCGACAGCCCGGCGAAACATTTTGACGACACGATTTATGGCGGCGATTTTCTGGCGAACCAGCCGCTGGTGAAACGGATGTGTGACGAAGCGCCAGCGATTATCGATTTGCTGGATCGCATGGGTGTGCCGTTTAACCGGACGCCGGAAGGATTGCTGGATTACCGGAGATTTGGTGGGACGCTGTTTCATCGCACGGCGTTTGCGGGAGCCACGACGGGGCAGCAATTATTGTACGCGTTGGATGAGCAAGTGCGGCGGCATGAAGCTGCGGGAGAGGTGAAGAAGTTCGAAGGCTTCACGTTTCTGTCGGCGGTGTTGGACGATGAGGGCGTGTGCCGCGGGATTGCGGCGATGGATTTGCGGTCGATGGAAGTGAAAACGTTCCCGGCGGATGCGGTGATTTTCTGCACCGGCGGCATCGGGGCGATATTTGGGCGATCGACGAATTCGGTGGTGTGCACGGGTTCGGCGCAATCGGCGCTGTTTCAGCAGGGCGTGGATTACGCGAACGGGGAATTCATTCAGGTGCACCCGACGTCGATTCCCGGCGAAGACAAGCTGCGATTGATGAGCGAATCGGCGCGCGGCGAAGGCGGGCGCGTGTGGGTGCCGCGAAACCCGAACGATAACCGGCCACCGCGAACAATACCGGAGAGTGAGCGGTTCTACTTTTTGGAAGAATGGTATCCGAAGTACGGGAATCTGGTGCCGCGCGACATCGCGACGCGGGCGATTCACCGCATTGTGTATCAGGAAAAGTTGGGACTCCGCGGGCAGGCGGCGGTTTATCTGGATGTGACGCACCTGCCGCGGGAAGTGCTGGATCGCAAGCTGGAAGGAATTCTGGAGATTTACGAAAAGTTTTGCGGCGTGGACCCGCGTGTCGAGCCGATGCAGGTGTTTCCTGGGATGCACTACACGATGGGCGGAATTTGGGTAAACAGCGTCGATCAGGCTACGAACGTTCCGGGAATTTATGCGGCCGGAGAATGCGAGTATCAATATCACGGAGCAAATCGGTTGGGCGCGAATTCGCTGGTGAGCTGCATTTTTGGTGGCGGGATCGCGGGTCCGGCGGCGGTGAAGTACGCGCAGGGTTTGGAAAAGGGCGCGGACGCGGTGGAAGCGTCGGTGTATGAGCGGGAGAAGCGGCGGCAGGACGCGAAGAATCAGGCGTTGGTGTCGCAAGACGGCTCGGAAAATCCCATGACCATCTGGAAAGAGATGGGGGAGATTATGACCGAGCATGTGACGGTGACGCGTATTAATAAGAATTTGGAAATGGCGCACGCGCAGTTGTGCAAGCTGCAGGATCGGTTCCGCCATATTAATTTGAGTGACCGGACGAAATGGTCGAACCAGACGCTGAATTTCGCGCGCGAACTGGAGAATATGTTGTTGCTGGCGCGGGTGGTGACGCTGGGGGCGCTGGCGCGCAATGAATCACGCGGGGCGCACTACAAGCCGGATTATCCGGAGCGCGATGATGCGAACTGGTTGAAGACCACGCGGGCGAAGTACAAGGGTGGGGAGATTGAGTTGACGTACGAGGCGGTGGAGACGTCGTTGATACCGCCGCGGCCAAGGCGGTATGACGCGGTGAAGTAGTGGTGCGCGTCGAGTAGGTCTGTGGGTTGAGGGTTTATGAGCGAGAAACAGGTCATTGTTCGAGTTAAGAGGCAGGCGGCGCCGAATCAGGCTGCGCAATGGGAAGAGTTTGCGCTGCGGTGGCGGCCGTCGATGAACGTGGTGATCTGTCTGCGGGACATCGCGGAAAATCCGGTGACGCGGGATGGGAAGAAGACCACGCCGATAACGTACGACTCGAATTGCCTGGAAGAAGTGTGCGGTTCGTGCGCCATGGTGATTAATGGCAAGGTGCGGATGGCGTGTTCGGCGCTGGTGGATAAGCTGGAGCAGCCGATTCGGCTTGAGCCGATGACCAAGTTTCCGGTGATTCGCGATTTGGCGGTGGACCGGCAGTTCATGTTCGACAGTTTGAAGCGCGTACACGCGTGGATTCCGATTGATGGCACGTACAACCTGGGAGAAGGGCCGCGGGTTGCACCGGAAGTGCAGGAGAAGGCGTACCCGCTTTCGCGCTGCATTTCGTGCGGGAGTTGTCTGGAAGTGTGTCCGCAGGTGAATGAGGGGAACAAGTTCATTGGAGCGGCGATTATTAGCCAGGTGCGGTTGTTTAATATGCATCCGACGGGCGCGATGCACGCGAAGGATCGGATCGAGGCAGTGATGGGCGAGGGCGGGATTGAGGAGTGCGGGAACGCGCAGAATTGCGTGAAGGCGTGTCCTAAGGATATTCCGTTGACGGAATCGATTGCGGATGTGAACCGGCAAGCGTGGAAGCAGTCGTTGTTGGGGTGGTTGCTGGGATAGAGGATGTGCAGGTTAAGTGGTGCAGGTTGTTGTGGAAGGCCTCACCCCTGAAGGGGTGAGCTACAGTTGAAGGCACCGCGCAGGTTGTGAAGTTGACTTTAAGACTGGGGCACAACATGTTGTGCCCCTACGAATGGCGAGTGAGGACTTCAGGGGCTAAAGCCCCTTTGTTGTGCGGGTTTACGTCGCGGCTAAAGCCGCGATCTACAAAGCTTGGTCTGCCGGGCGGAGCCCTTCACCTCCGTCGTTTTTTTGTTACACTCCTTTTTTGTTCAATTCAGCTGCGGGGGATTTATGTTGAGAATCGGTCGCGTGCTGGTGTGTCTCTCGATAGGAGTTTTACTGATGGGGGCGGAAACAGTGTCGGAGAAGGCCAAAAAGCTCCATTTTTCGAGCATCGTGGTGGACACGCACGACGACACGACGCAACGTTTGCCCGACTCCAAGTTTGATCTAGGCGAGGGGCACACAGACGGAAGCATTGATATCCCCCGGATGCGCGAGGGCGGCCTCGGCGCAATTTTCTTTTCGATCTGGATTCCCAGTAAGACGATGGGCGCGGAGGCGGTGAAGGAAGCGCTGGACCAGATCGATGCGGTGCGCGAGACGGTGAGGAAACACTCGAAGGATTTGGCGTTGGCGACGACGGCGGAGGAAGTACGCGCGGCGCATAAGCAGGGAAAGATTGCGGCGCTGATGGGCGTTGAGGGCGGGCACATGATCGGAAACGATCTGAGCGTGCTGCGGACGTTTGCGGCGCTGGGGGTGCGGTACATGACGCTGACGCACATGGGGAACACGGAGTGGGCGGATTCGTCGACGGATAAGGTGGAGCACAACGGGTTGACGGATTTTGGCAAAGATGTGGTGCGGGAGATGAACCGGCTGGGACTGATGGTGGACATCGCGCACGTGAGCGACAAGACGTTTTACGACGCGATTGCGGTAAGTAAGGCACCGATTATTTCATCGCACTCGTCGTGCAGGGCACTGTGCAATGCGGCGCGGAACATGACCGACGACATGATGCGGGCGCTGGCGAAGAATGGCGGGGTGATCCAGATCAACTATCACATTGGATTTTTGAGCCAGGAGTTTCGGGATTTCGAGGCGGCGCATCCGGAAGTGGAGAAGGAGATTGAAGCGGAAACGAAGAAGCGATGCCGGGACACGGAGGCGTGCTCGCTGGTGGTGGGGGATCAGTTGGTGCACGAGTACATGAAGAGTGGGAAGATGCCGAAGGTGGATTGGAGTTTGATTGTGGAGCACATCGATCATGCGGTGAAGGTGGCGGGGATCGATCATGTGGGGCTGGGATCGGATTTTGATGGGGCGAATATGCCGCTGGGAATGGAAGATGTGACGCATTTGCCGCAGATCACGGAGGCGTTGTTGAAGAAGGGATATTCGGAGGGGGATATTCGGAAGATTCTTGGGGAGAATACGTTGCGAGTGATGAAGGATGTGGAGCGGGTTAGTGCGGAGATGAACGGCGGGAAATAAGAGAAGAGGGCTTAACGCAGAGGTCGCAGAGGAAAGAGGGACAAAGGCAAGGCGATCTAAAGCCGCCCAGAGTTTAGCTGAAGGTCGTGCCACGATCCCTCCGCTGCGGACCGCAAAAGGCGCGGTCCTCCGGTCGGGATGACAGTGCTGGGTGGTTGCGATTGGTGAGAGGCAGGGCGCGAGGATCGAAGCGGAAAACGCCCGCAGGTGGGTTGACAGCTTGATGGAGGAGTTGGAGGAAAGTTCAGGGGATTGGGTTAGAATTCGGGGTTGTGATTACGGAGGAAAAGTGGACATGGGAATGGCCAGAGTGATTTGTGGTGGGATTGGGAGTTTGGTGGTGGGAGTTGCTTTGGTTGGGGGTGCTTGGGGGCAGACTGCACCTGCGGCGGGGACTGCGCCTGCTGCTAAGCCGAAGACGAGTACGAGCACGGCGTCGAAGCCTGCTACGGCGGCGACTTACGACCGGAAATTGTTGAAGCCGGCGTTGCTGAAGGAAAAGGCGCCAGACACGTTTCAGGTTAGCTTCGAGACGACGCGGGGAGATTTTACGATTACGGTGACGCGGGCATGGTCGCCGTTGGGCGCGGACCGTTTCTACAATCTGGTGAAACACCGCTATTTTGACAATGCGCCGATTTTTCGCGTGGTACCCAGTTTCGTGGCGCAGTTTGGGATCAGCGCGTATCCCCCGGTGACGGCGGCTTGGCGGGACGCGAAGATTAATGATGATCCGCGTTCGCAAAGCAATAAGAAGGGGACGATCGTGTTCGCGACGTCGGGGCCGAATACGCGGACGACGCAGTTGTTTATTAATTTAAAGGATAACGCGTCGCTGGATGGGCAGGGATTTACGCCGTTTGGCGCGGTGGACGGCAAAGGGATGAACGTCGTGGATATGTTCTACGACCAGTATGGGGATTCGGCGGGAATGGATCAGGACGCGATTGAAAAGGGTGGGAAGAAGTACATTGATACGAAGTGGCCGAAGTTGGACACGATCAAGACGGCGTCGGTGGTGGGGGAGCCGGCGGCTCCGGCGGCTAAGCCGGCTGCGAAGACGGGGAGTACTGGGGCGAAGCCGGCGACTAAGCCTGCGCCGTAGGGGATGTCTCTACGCACGTGGAACTGGGTGGAATAGAAATGTTGCCGCGATCCCTCCGCTGCGGGACGCGAATGCGGCGTCCCTCCGGTCGGGATGACAGGCCGGGGTGACGGGTGCGAAGCGGTGGTGGCATGTATCCAAAGGGTGGATGGGACGCATCTGAATTTTTGCGCTTGCGGTGGATTGACACTTTATGGGGAGCCGCGTAGCCTTTTGACGATGGGCACTTTTTGCCAGAACGGCTGTTGTTGCTGTCCGGCCTGCTGCTGTTGTCGGCCTGCTGCCTCTGGTTATGGGTGCATACGAAGATAAGATTTAGTTGAGTTTTCGTTTCGATGCCCACGTGCCGGAGTCAGGCAACGTGGGTTTTTTGTTTTTATGGACTGTTTTTACCCTGGAGAATCCGGATGCCCGAAGTTAAAGAAACGAAAGCGCAGAAAGCTGAGCGGCTGAAGCGCGAGAAAAACGCCTGGGAGCATCTGGACGAGATACGGGAGTTTGCGCGGAAGGGTTTCGACTCGGTAACGCCGGAATGGCGCAACACGTATTTTCGAACGTGGGGCGTGTACACGCAGGGCGATGGTGTGGGCGTGATTGGCGGAACGGGCGGCGAAGGGAAGGCCGTGCCGTATTTTATGGTGCGGATACGGATACCGAACGGACTGCTGACGACGGAACAATTGCGAACGATCGCCTGGCTTTCCGCGGAACACGGAAATGGCGTGGCGGACGTGACAGTGCGACAGAACATTCAACTGCACTGGGTGAAGATTGAATCGCTGCCGGTGGTGTTCGAACGATTGGGTGGAGTGGGACTGAGCACGATTGGCGCGTGCGGGGATGTGGCGCGGAATATTACCGGGTGCCCGCTGGCGGGAATCCATGCACACGAGATTGCGGATGTTTCGCCAATTGTGAAAGCGATTGATAAGGAACTGGGCGGGAATCCGGAATTTTACAATTTGCCGCGCAAGTTCAAGATCAGCGCGACGGGATGCCCGGACTGGTGCTCGTATCCGGAAATTAATGATATTGGATTGACGGCAACGCGGCGGATACGCGATGGGCGGGAAGAGATTGGATTTTCGCTGCGCGTGGCGGGCGGGCTATCGACAGAGCCGCATTTGGCGGTGAGGCTGAACGCGTTTGTGAAGTGGGAGCAGGTGATTCCGGTGGTGCGGGCGGTGACGGAAGTGTTTCGCACCGCGGATGTACTGCGACAGAGCCGGGACAAAGCACGATTGAAATTTTTATTTTTGGAGCATGGTTGGAGTGCAGAGAGTTTCCTGGCCGCGATTCACTCCCACCTGAACTTCACGCTGGACCCCGCGGAGCAGGAAGAACTTCCCAAGAACATTCATCGCCATCATCTGGGCGTGCTGGCGCAGAAACAGGCTGGCCTGTTTTCGATTGGGGCCAACGTGATTCGCGGACGGATTACGCCGGCGCAATTGCGACTGGCGGCTGATCTGGCGGAACGCTACGCAGATGGGCATGTGCGGGCGACGACGATGCAGAACCTGCTGATCGTGAATGTGCCGGAAGAGCATGTGCAGGAGGTGGTGAAGGCGCTGACGCATGGCGGATTGCCGGTAGCGGCATCCGCGTTTGTGCGCGGAACGGTGGCGTGCACGGGTTCGGAGTTTTGCAAACTGGCGCTGACGGAGACGAAATCGTTCGCGCGATGGCTGACGGAACAGTTGGAAGACCGGTTCCCAAATTATCAGGAGCAGTTGAAGCTGCACATTACCGGCTGCCCGAACAGTTGCGGGCAGCACTGGATCGCCGACATCGGCATTGAAGGCAAGAAGATCAAGGCCGACGGGAAGATGGTGGACGCGTACTACTTCTGCGTTGGCGGCGGGGTGGGGCAGCTGGCGGCGATTGCGCGGCCGGTGGGCTACCGGTGCCGCGCGGAAGAAGTGCCGGATGCGATCGAGCGGTTGCTGGAGCAATTTGAGATTGAGAAAGAGGCGGGGGAGTCTTTGCAAAAGTTTTTGGCGCGGCATTCGAACGAGGAAATTCGGGCGACGCTGGGAGGGAATCCTGCGGTGATGGCGGAACAAAGGGATGCTTCACCGGGGCGTGTGCCGCATGGAGTGGAAGGCTAATTTATGAGCTTATTCCCTGCGTTTTTGAAGCTGGAAGGCCGACTGGTGGTGGTGATTGGCGGCGGAGCGATTGCTACGGAAAAGATTCCGGGATTGCTGCAAGCGGGCGCGAGCGTGCGGGTGATTTCGCCGAAGGTGACGCCGAAGATTGGGGACTGGGTGCGGGAGCAGCAGGTGGACTGGGTGCCCAAATGTTTTGAGGGAGAGGATGTGCAGGGGGCGTTTTTGGTGGTGGCGGCGACGTCGCTAGGCGAATTGAATCGCGCGGTGTTTCTGGAAGCGGATGCGCGAAATATTTTGTGCAACGCGGTGGACGATATTGAGAACTGCCATTTTTATTATGGGTCGATTGTGCAGCGGGGCGATTTGCAGATCGCCATTTCAACGAATGGGAAGAGCCCGGCGTTGGCGCAGCGACTTCGCAAGGAATTGGAGCAGCAATTTGGCGCGGAGTATGCGCTGTGGCTGGAATGGCTAGGCTCGGCGCGGGAGACGCTGCGGGCAAGCGGTGGCGATCCCGATTCGGTGAATCGGTGGCTGCATTCACTGGCGAGCCGCGGGGCGTTCGAACAGTTTGTGGAGCAGGCGGCTGCAGCGGATGAGAAGAAAGGCGTGGCGTGATGGGCAAAGTATTTTTGGTAGGAGCCGGGCCGGGCGATCCGGAGTTGTTGACGGTGAAGGCGGTGCGGCTGCTGGAGCGCGCGGGAGTGGTGCTGCACGATTCGCTGGTGAGCGCGTCGATATTGGGATTGATTCCAACGGAAGTGGAGCGCATTGATGTGGGGAAGCGATGCGGGAAGAAATGGCTGTCGCAAGACGATATTAATTCGCTGCTGGTGGCATCGGCTGGAAAACATGAAGTGGTGGTGCGGTTGAAGGGCGGCGATCCGTTGTTGTTTGGGCGGGCCGCGGAAGAGATTCACGCGCTGCGCGAAGCGGAGATCGAGTTCGAGATTGTGCCGGGAATTTCTGCGGCGTTTGGAGCGGCGGCGGCGGCGAAGATTTCGCTGACGGATCGAAGACTGGCTTCGCATGTGCTGTTCACGACGTTTTCGCGTTCGCCGGAAGCGCAACTGCTGCCGGGGATTGGACTGACGCCGGAGACGACGGTGGCGGTGTATATGCCGGGGCCGGACTACACGGAAGTAGCGCGTTGGCTGGTGGAGTCTGGATTCGCGACGGAGACGCCGTGCGTGGTGGTTTCGAAGGCGTCACAACCGGATCAGTTTGAAGAGCGGGCGACGCTGGCGAGTCTGCATTCGTTGGAGACGCTACCGGCGCCGGCGTTGCTACTGGTGGGACGGGTGACGTCGCAAACGGAAACACGGGAGTCGGTGTTTAGTTGGTTGCGGGGAACGGAAGGCGAGGCGGAGACGGTGGGGCGAGTTTCGTAAGTTTGGGAGGGAATGATGAGTGCGAGGGATGAAGAGAAGAAGGGGCCCCGGTTGTCGCTGGATACCTGGGCGGTGTTGTTGGCGCTGGCGGCGGTGGTGTTGATTAAGGTGGGGATTATTGCGCGGGTGCCTTGGTAGGGGAAGCGGGTCGGGCGGCACGTAGCCGAGGGGAAGAGAAGAGGGATTTCTCGCTGCGCTCGGAATGACGAGGTGGTGGGCGGATCGCAGGTTTGAGAGCTGCGGCACGGTGTTGCCACGATCCCTCCGCTGCGCGTCGCAAAGGGCGCGCCGCTCCGGTCGGGATGACAGCTGTGGCTAGCGGATCGGGGCCGATAATGAGGATCAGGTACGGAGTTCGGCGAATTTTGATTTGGAGAGGGAACGATGGCGGATGCAATTGCAATTCCACAGATACCGACGATTTCGGTAGGGACGAAATTCCTGCGACTGATACCTGGCGTGGCGCTGTTGGTGGTCATTGGTTACGCGGGCAAGCTGCTGGAGAAAAATATCGGGGCGTTCGCGAAATCGCATCACTGGATGTTCCCGAATATTGAGTACGTGTTGTGGGCGATTGTGCTGGGATTGTTGATTTCCAACGTGGTGGGCGTCGCGGAGATTTTCAAGCCCGGAATCGCGACGTATGAGTTTTGGCTGAAGGCTGGAATTGTGCTGCTGGGATCGCGGTTTTTGCTGGGCGATGTGTGGAAGCTGGGCGGAGTAAGTTTGCTGCTGGTGGCGATTGAGATTCTGGGATCGCTGGCGTTCATGACGCTACTGGGGAAGTTGTTTGGATTGCGGCCGAAACTGACGACGCTGCTGGCGGTGGGGTCGGCGGTGTGCGGGGTGAGCGCGATTATTGCGACCAAGGGCGCGATTGATGCGGATGATGAGGATTCTTCGTTCGCGATTGCGGCAATTCTGGCGCTGGGAGCGATTTCACTGTTCACGTTTCCGCTGATCGGGCATTTCCTGCACATGAGCGATCACGCGTATGGATTGTGGGCCGGCTTGGCGGTGGACAATACGGCGGAGGCTACAGCGGCGGGCGCGCTGTATTCGGATGCAGCGGCGAAGCTGGCAGTACTGGCGAAGACAACGCGGAACGCGATGATCGGGTTTGTGGTGCTGGCGTATGCGATTTACTGGGCGAGCCAGGGGCAGGCTAAGGTGGTGGGGAACAAGGCAGCGTTTTTGTGGCAGAAATTTCCCAAGTTTGTATTGGGATTTCTGCTGGTGTCGCTGCTGGCGACGGTAGGATTTTTCACGAAGGATCAGAACACGTCGCTGGCCAATCTTTCCCGTTGGGCATTCCTGCTGACGTTTGCAGGAGTAGGACTTCGTACCAATTTCCGTGAAATGCGCAAGCAAGGGCTCCGGCCTTTTGCGGTTGGCTTCATCGGGGAAGTCGCGATTGCGTTGTTTACGCTGGGATTGGTAGTCGGAGCTGGGAAGCTGTTCGGCTTTTGATGGCGGAATAGCTTCCCTTTTATTTTTTGAGCTAGATTGATCGAGAAACGCGATTTTGCGGCGAATTTTGGGCGAATTTTGCGGCGAATGTTGCACCTCTTTGATAATGTCCCCTTCTGGCCTCGTTAGAAATGTCCCCTACACTGTGACCTCCAGAGGAGGTCCGGTTGAAGAGGACGGCGA
>JBAVNY010000259.1:0-4492 GCA_049691535.1 Candidatus Acidiferrum sp. | reverse complement strand
ACCTGCAGCTTCCTTTTAACGGAAGATTTCCAGACGGGCCAGAACGTTGATGGACTATTGGTTGTCAGCCCTTTTAAAACCCAACCCAAACAGATCTGAAAGTTCAGAATCAGTGCAGGACTTTGGCGATTGTGGAGGCGGCGATTTGTTGCGCTACGGCGTTGATGTCTGGGGCCAGGGGGCGGTCGGCGGTTAGTTTCGGGGAGACGGCGCGGACGGCGTCGTAGGCTTTGCGGGCTAACGCGCCAGTTTGCAGCGGGGCAAGCAGGTCGATGCCTTGGCAGGCGCAGAGCAATTCAATGGCAAGAATGTGGCGGAGATTGTGGAGCATGCGTTCCAGGCGACGCGCGCCACTCATGCCCATCGAGACGTAATCTTCCTGGTTACCTGAAGTAGAAATCGAATCGACAGAATGCGGAGTAGCGAGCGCCCGATTTTCGCTGGTAAGCGCAGCGGCAGTGACCTGCGCGATCATGAAGCCGGAGTTGAGCCCGGGATCGGGCGTGAGAAACGCTGGAAGCATGCTGGTCAGCGGATTGGTCATTTGCTCAATGCGCCGTTCGGAGATGCCGCTGAGTGTGGCGACGGCGATGGCCACTTGATCGGCGGCCATGGCGAGAGGTTGTCCGTGGAAGTTGCCGCCGCTGACGATGTCGCCGGAACCATTTTCCTTAACAAAGACGAGCGGGTTGTCGGTGGCACTGTTGAGTTCGACGAGCGCCATCTCGCGCGCCTGCACCAGAGAATCGCGCACCGCGCCGTGGACTTGCGGAGTGCAGCGCAGGCTGTACGCGTCTTGCACGCGTGTGTCTTTGTCGGCGGAGCGGTGCGATTCGCGGATCTGGCTGCCTTCGTTAAGGTGGGCGAGATTACGCGCGGTGGTGCCTGCACCGGCGTAGGCGCGTGCGTGCATGATGCGGGCGTCAAAGGCGCCAGGGCTGCCGCGGAGCGCGTCGAGGGAAAGAGAGGCAGCAACGTCGGCGGTGTCGCTGAGCGTATCGGCTTCGAGAAGCGCGAGGCTGAGAAGCGCGAGCATGCCTTGCGTGCCGTTGAGGAGCGAGAGACCTTCTTTGGCTTCGAGGGCAACCGGGGTGATGTTGGCGCGTTTCATGGCTTGGCCGCCGGAGAGAGTTTCGGAGTTGTAGATAGCGTGGCCCTCGCCGATCACGACTTGCGCAAGATGCGCCAGTGGGGCGAGATCGCCGGATGCGCCTACGGAACCTTGCGACGGAATGATCGGATGGACTTTGGCGTTGAGCATGGCGCAAAGCGTTTCGACGACCACGGGACGGACGCCGCTGAGACCTTTGGCGAGAGCGTTAGCGCGGAGAAGCAGCATGGCGCGGGTTTCAGCTTCGCTGAGCGGAGTGCCGATGCCGCAGGCGTGCGAGCGAACCAGATTGACCTGCAGTTGGCGCACCTGTTCAGAGGAAATGCGGACGGAAGCGAGTTTGCCGAATCCGGTGTTGATACCATAGGCGGTTTCGCCCGCGGCGACGAGATGATCGACCACGGCGCGGGAGGCTTGCATACGCGTGACGGACGCTGGAGATACGGAGACTTGCTCGCGATGGAGAGCTACGGCGTAAAGCTGCTGGAAGGTTAGGTCGTTGCCGGTCAGCACGATGCTCATAGGCTTGAGGCTCGATTGTAGTTAAAGAATGCTCGGAAAAAGCTAACGCTGAGACGCAGAGGGCGCAGAGTCTTGCTGAGAGGAAGTGTCATTGGGGGCTCCGGTCGGGAGTCGCGGCGGCGATGGAGAGGAAGGCGGTCTTGTATTTGTCGGGAAAATGTTTCACTTGTCCGGCGCGATTGCAGGCGATATGCGTGGTTTCTCCTGTGGCGAGAAGTTTGATGTCTGGCTGGCGGAACAGTTCGTAGCCGAATTTCAGGACGCGATTTTTGGCTTCGAGAATGCGCGTGCGGACCGTGAGCAGTTCGTCGTAGCGGGCAGGAAATTGATAGCGGCAATGAACGTCGGCGACGACGATGTAGGTGTCGTCCTCGAGTTCCATGCGCTTGTAGTCAAAGCCGAGAGAGCGCATAAGTTCTACTCGTCCAACCTCGAACCAGATCAAATAATTCGAATGGTAGACCACCCCCATCTGGTCAGTTTCGGCGTAGCGCACACGGACGGTGAAATCGTGATGTGAAAGCATGGTCATTTGTTGGGAACGCTGGCAGTTGCGTCGCGCCAGGGCACAACCAATAGTATGCCGGAAGTATGTGGGAGAGTCGAAAGCGAAGTACACACCGTTGGGTTGAGACTGTAGCTCAGGCCTTTCAGGCCTAAGGATTTTCACTACGTCAGCTTGAACCGCTTTTGTCGCGCAATGGTCGCGGCGAATCGATTGGTCGCATGGGTGATGGAAAGCCTCACCCCTGAAGGGGTGAGCTACAGGGCTAACGCTTTTCGGAGTCGTGTTGCCACGTGGGTTTGCGCTTTTCCAGGAAGGCGGCCAGGCCTTCTTTGAAGTCGGGAGTGCAGCGGACGCGGGCACTTTCGAGGACGGCGCGCTCGAGGTCGGCATCGACGCCGGCGGCGGCAGCGGAGATCAGCAGGTGCTTGGCGCGGGTGATGCTGCTGGGGCTGGCGGCGAGAATCGTTCCGGCCAGTTCGTTGGCGCGCGCCATTAGATTTTCTGGCGCGACCAGTTCATTGACCAGGCCCATCTCTTTGGCTTCTGAAGCTTCGATGAGGCGGCCGGTGAGCAGCAGATCGCGGGCGCGCTTTTCGCCAATCTGACGGGTAAGGAATACCGAGACGATCGCCGGGAGAAAACCGATTTTCACTTCGGTGTAGCCAAATTTCGCTTCGGGAACGGCGAGAGTGAAGTCGCAGAGCGTGGCGATGCCGCAGCCACCCGCGAGTGCGGGTCCATTGACGGCGGCGATCATCGGCCGCGAAAAACTCCAAATCTTGCGAAACATTTTGGCGATGCGGCGGGAGTCTTCCTGATTTTCGCCGGGAGACTGCTTGGCAATATTGCGAAGCATGTCGAGATCGATCCCCGCGCAAAAAGCTTTGCCGCTGCCGGTAAGGATGACCACGCGAGTTTGCGTTTTCTCGATGGAGTCGAGAACGTCCTGCAACTCCGCGATCATTTGCGTGGTGATGGCGTTGCGTTTGTCGGGCCGGTTAAAGGTGACCGTCGCGACTTGCTCCGTGCTCTCAACGAATAGTGTTTCGTAGTCCTTCATGAGAGAAGGCCTCCTCGAAAAAGATCAGTTGGGCAGGGGCGCCTGGGCGTACTGGGCGCGAATGTCATTACTCATTTTAAGCAAATTGGTGAGCTTGGTGGAATCGATGCCGGGATCGACTCCAACTTTGGCCAGGGCGGAGAGTACCGATTCGGTGGGAATGTTGCCGACAAGATCGTCGCCGGCAAAGGGGCAGCCACCGAGTCCGGTAAGCGCGCTGTCGAAGCGGCGGCACCCGGCAGCGTAGGCGGCGAGAATTTTGTCTTCGACGTTTTCGGGGCGCGAGTGGAGATGCACACCAAGTTCGATGCCAGCGACGTGATCTTTGACTTGGGTGTAAAGGTCGTGAACGGCGTCGGGCGTGGCGGTGCCAACCGTATCGGCGAGTGAGACGGTGGTGACGCGAATGTCTTTGAGCCAATCGAGGGCGTCTTGCACAATTTCGGGGCCCCATGGCTCGTCGTAGGGATTCCCGAACGCCATGGAGATATAGACGACGAGGTTCTTGTTGGCCGCTTTCGTTTCGCGCTTCAGGGTTTCGGTGAGCTTGCGGGATTCTTCGCGGTTCATGTTGGCGTTAGCGCGGCGAAAGTAGGCGGAAATGGAATAAGGGTAGCCGATGGTGGTGACGCCGGGAGTGGCAAGGGCGCGCTCGAGACCTTTTTCGTTAACGACGATGCCGATAATTTCGGGGAATTCGGTTTTGTCGGGGAGCGCGGCGAGAAGCTTGGACATGACTTCTTCGCTGTCGGACATTTGCTTGACGTGCTTGGGGGAAACGAAGCTGACAGCGTCGATGTGACGGAAGCCGGCGGAGATGAGTTCCTGGAGGTAAGCGACTTTGGTTTCGGTAGGGATGAAGTCGGGGAGCCCTTGCCAGGCGTCACGGGGGCATTCAATGAGCTTGATGGGTTCGGTCATTCGCGGGATTTCCTGTTTCCCTTCGAGGTGATCTCTGAAAGCAAGACTAAGAAAAAACAGACCATGCCGAGAATACCGAATCCGCCGATGGTTTTGTAGTACGGGATGCTGCGGCCCATAACAATTTCCATTGGAGTGTGGCGAAGGAAGACTACGTAGAGATCGTAGAGCATGCCTAGGATGAGGCCAAGGGCGCTCAGGATGAAGGCGGTGGACATGATCAGGAAAAGGATGCGGGAGCGCGGGTTCATTGGTAATGTTAGTTTACGGGCGTGCAGGCGAAAGACAAAGCTACGGCTTTACCACCGAGGTAGCAGAGGGGCCGTAGAGAGATCGCAGAGTTCTGACTCTTGAACTCTTGACTTCTGAA
>JBAVNY010000258.1:0-9503 GCA_049691535.1 Candidatus Acidiferrum sp. | reverse complement strand
GCTGCTCAAGTCTCGCTCCTTTGCGAAGACGGAAATCGTTCGCTGGCGAGGCGCTAACAATGAAGAAGTGGAAGGCATTCTCTACTACCCTACAAATTACGAAGCTGGCAAGAAGTATCCCTTGATCACGGCCATTCACGGCGGACCATCCGGATCTGACAAGGATTTCTGGAATGAGAGTTGGGCGTACCCAATCAATCTGTTAACCCAACGCGGCACCTTTGTGTTGCGTCCCAACTACCACGGCAGCAACAATTACGGATTGAAGTGGGTTGAATCCATCTGCTGCGGCAGATATTACGACCTCGAAACGCCTGACATCAATCTCGGCGTCGACTACCTCGTCGGCAAAGGCCTGGTCGATCAGGATAAAGTCGCCACCATGGGTTGGTCTAACGGCTCGATTCTCTCCACGAGCCTGATCACTACCTATCCGGCGCGCTACAAAGTAGCCAGCGTGGGCGCCGGCGACATTGAATGGATCAGCGATTGGGGCAACGTGATGTTTGGCGATTCTTTCGATTCCTACTACTTCGGCAAATCGCCCATGGAAGATCCGGAGTTGTACATCCGCAAGTCGCCCTTCTTCAAGATGGATAAGGTCCAGGCGCCAGTGCTGATTTTTCACGGCACTGCCGACAACAACGTGCCGCCCGCGCAGAGCTGGTCCTACTTCCGCGTGCTGCAGTATTACGGCAAAGTACCAGTGAAGTTTGTAGTGTTTCCCGGCGAACCGCACGGCCCGCGCAAGCTGACCCACCAGATGCGCAAGGTGGAAGAAGAAATGACCTGGTTCGATCAATACTTTTTCAAGACCACGCCGCCGCCCAACGAAGCGCTAAAAAGCGGCTCCCCGCTCGACGCTGCGCTGCGCACAAAAGCTATGGGTCGCGTTGGAGAAGACTACGGCGTCGCCTTCGCAGGGAAAGGCAAGTCAGTTCTGATACCCGAAGTGGTGAAGCGCGGCGATCTTGAAATCGGCCGCTTCGAAGTCACGCGCGCGCAATTCAACACCTTCGATCGCAACTTCAAAATCGATCCGGGCACGGAAAATTATCCTGCGAGCGGCGTCACCTTCGACCAAGCCAAAGCCTACGCCGACTGGCTTTCCAAACTCACCGGCCAGACGTGGCGGCTACCCAGTGAATCCGAAGTAAAATCGCTCTACGACAAAAAGGATGGCGAAAACACTCTGGATTATTGGGCGGGCTATTCACCAAATCCCGACGACACCAATCGGCTGCGCGAAAAAATTAAGGAGCTTCCCGGCTCGGCGCCTCTGTTGAAGCCGGCAGGTTCCTTCCCCGGGCTAGGCAAAGACAGCGAAGATCTAATTTTCGACCTTGGCGGAAACGCCGCGGAGTGGATGATCGCTGCGGACTCAAAAGGCAAGCCCATCGGTGGCAGCGCGGATTGCCCGTCTGATGCACGCTCGAATTGCACGCCAGGCGCATTCTATATAGGGTTCCGCGTAGTCCGCGGTGCACCGCCGGCTGCAGCGGCTGCTACTTCGGCATCTTCTGCGAGCTCCGCTGCGAAGAAGGAGTAACATGCGTCGTCTGCGGCACAATTGGTTACGGTGTCTGAGCCTGCTCGCGCTAGTTGTGTGTGGACTAGGCGCCACGGCCAGCTCCGTTGCCGTGGAGATCACGAAAGACGACGTCGACTTCCGCAAAAGCATTTACGTCGACAAAAGAGGTACGCGCCTTCCGTATCGCCTGTACGTCCCCCACGAGTACTCCAAAGAGCACACTTACCCGCTGGTCTTCTGGCTGCACGGCGGCACAGGTCGCGGCTCAGATAACGTGAAACAGCTTACCCGCCAAAACGAGCGCGGTACGCACTTCTGGATTTCCGAGGATGTGCAATCCAAATTTCCCGCATTCGTGCTGGTGCCGCAATGCCCTTCCGATCAAACCTGGGCCGATCCCGAATTCAATCAGCCGAGTCGGGCGCTTGACCTCTCGCTGGAGATTCTGGCTAAGGTGCAAAAGGACTACGCCATCGATCCCGACAGAGTCTATCTTGCGGGGCAATCCATGGGCGGATTGGGCGTCTGGTCGCTGCTGCAAAAATATCCAGAAAAATGGGCCGGAGCCATCGTGATGTCGGCCTTCGATAATTTCAGCGACCCGCAAGCCATCGCGCGCATTCCCCTGTGGGTCTTTCAAGGCGATCAGGATATGTCTGTGCCGGTTAGTCTCGTTCGCGTCATGATGAAGCAGCTCGAAAAGCTTCATGCCAACGTGCGATACACGGAATACCGCAACACGGATCACGAAGTCTGGAACAAGGCCTTCGCCGAGCCCGACCTGCTGCCCTGGTTATCCGCGCAGAAACGCAGCGAACCCGCGCAAGGCCAAGTTGGCTCTGGCACTTCCACCCCAACCCGCTAAAGTAGTGCAATGAGCGAATTCACACCCACCGAACGCACCCAGGTCAAGCGCCTGCCGAAGCGCGGCAAATACGACGAAGAAACGGTGTTTCAAATCCTGGACGCGGGCTTTGTTTGCCACGCCGGCTTTAGTGTGGACGGCCAGCCGTATGTTATCCCCACGAATTATGGGCGCTCCGACAAGACTCTTTATCTTCATGGCAGCGCCGCCAGCCGGATGCTGCGCACTTTAAGCGAAGGTATTCCGATTTGCGTCACGGTGACTCACGTCGACGGCCTGGTCCTCGCGCGTTCCGCTTTCCACCATTCGGTGAATTATCGCTCTGTGGTGATTTTAGGAACTGCCCAGCTGGTTACCGACCCCGCAGAAAAAATGGAAGCTTTGCGCATTTTCACCGACCACGTGATGAAGGGCCGCTGGGACGACGTGCGTCAACCGACCGAACAGGAATTGAAGGCAACCACAGTTTTGGCACTTCCTCTGGAAGAAGTCAGCGCCAAGGTCCGCGCTGGTGGTCCGGTCGATGATGAAAACGACTACAACCTGTTAACCTGGGCGGGTGTATTGCCCCTTGAGACGACCGTAAAATCTCCCGTGCCGGATGCGCGCCTGCCAAAAAATGTTCCCATCCCTGCCTATCTGAAGAAATACACTCGATAATCCAGGCCTGTACGACGCCGCGCTTATCCTCATGATATCGGAAGGTAAAAAACCATAGTTAGCTATCTACCTTTTACTATATAGGTGCGCTATATTACTGCTCGACAGAATATCTACCGCTGTTGCGGCCTGCCCAAGAGAGGTTGTCATGATTATTGGTGAACGCCTGCGCGTCCTGCGCGAACAGAAGAAACTTTCCCAAGGCGATATCGAAAATCGCACCGGCTTGCTTCGCTGCTATATTTCCCGCGTCGAAAATGGCCACACCGTTCCGGCCATCGAAACTCTGGAAAAGCTTTCCCGTGCTCTGGAATTGCCGCTTCATCAGTTCCTCTATGATGGCGAAGAACCACCGGAAGCGCCGGCTCCCGCAAATCGCTCTGGCATCCCGGCGTGGGGTGCCGCGGGCAAAGACGCACGTTACGTTCGCAAACTGCGGCAGTGTCTTTCGCGGATGAGGGAGGAAGACCGGAAACTTCTCCTTTTCACTGCTCAGAAGATGGCCGTAGCCGACAAGCGTAAGTAAGCACTGCTAATGTGGCTGATGTACCTCACTTCCAGCGGCAAAAATGTGCGCACACTTCATTTGCTTTAATTCTGCCAGCGCGCCGAAGTCGACGTAGACAACACTTGGATCATCTCGTCATAAGAATGCATGGCTTCGTCGATCATGGGCTGCGCCGTGTCGATGGCGATCTGCAAATTCGTTTGATATTCCCCTATATTTTCCGGCTCGGCCAATACGGTCCGGCGTAGTGCTGCTAGGTCGGTCATCATCGCGCTCACGGCGGCATGCAGCGACTTGACGTGCCCCAGAGTTATTGCCAGGTATTCCTGCAAAAACTGTTCATCACTTTGCAGGCGGACTTCCAAATCCAGGTTAATCATCGCTCCTGATCCTTTCAGTTTTGCGGGCAGCGGTGTGCCTAATTCCCAAGGGGCCCAAGGGCGGCCGTCAGGATTACGGCCTATGCACGAGGACAGGAGATTTGGAATTGGAGAGAACGTGCGGAGGGGAGTATGTAGTTCGAGGAACTGCGCCGCTGTGCGGTCAATCACGCGCGCTTGTGATGCTGGTCACTATGAGCAACTAAAGCATTCAGCGAACAGTAACGACTAGTGGCAGGAGCAACCACCGCCACCGCCACCGGAAAATCCGCCGGAAGGTGTCGAGCCGCCGCCCGAGGAGGATGCGGCAAACACAGAAAGCTGAATCGTCGCCTTTTTGCTGGAACACTTGGGGCAGGTAATCTCGGCCTGCTTATTGATGACGATCTTCTCGAAATGTTCTTCGCAGCTATCGCAGATGTATTCGTAAATGGGCATGATCTTCTTCCCCTGACGATTTAGTTCCTAGCCATTATACCAAGAGGCAACGGAATCGTCCTCATCGAGATACGCCGCAACAGGGCGGTAGCGCCGGGTTCCAGCCAGGCAGAGCACCTGATCCCATTAAACGAAACGGCCCCGATTTTCTCGAGGCCGTTTGCTTGAATATCCTGATTGTGAAGCGCCTTAGTCCCCCGCAACGGCCTCAGCAGCCGCTTCCGTCGACTTATTGGCTTCTGCCGAATGCCCGTTGCCATTCCCGTTTGCTGGAGCAATGGTCACCGGCTTCCCCGCATTGGTAAAGTTCGCGGGCACAGCCTTGGCGATATCGCTTACGGTGCCGATCTGCACCACGGTCGGCTGGGGCTTCTTCAAAACGAGTTCTTCGTAGATCGCGCGGACCTTAGCCTGTTCCTCGATCGCCTTCTTGCGGCGAGCGCGGTTCTCTTCGGCTGCGGTCACGGGAATATCGTGTTCGATGTGGCGAACGCGTGCGGCATCCTCGGCATCAATCACCAAGGAATGCTCATACGAGCCAAGATTCACGCTCTTGCCCTTGGCGTAAATTTCGTGCTTGCCGTGGTTCTTGTACCACTCGGCGACGGTCGCGTTCTTGTGCATGTTCTCGATGATCTGCCGCCAGCCCACGCCGGTGTTGTAGGCGCAGAAGCTGATTTCGCCCTGTTGCGTGCCGTAGGGGATGATGCACATTTCCGTGCGGCGGAAGTCGTAGTTGAACAAATCCTGGAACCACATACCCGCGATGAACAGGAAGTTCCAAGGATCGGATTGGCGACGCTTCATGGCGTCTTCGAACCCGCGCTCCGGTGAAGTGCGGCCATACTTGGTCGATGCACCCTTGGTCAGCGCCCAGGTCTTATCAAATTTCTTGAACATGTCCCAAAGTTTCAAGCCCTTGGGTCCTTGGAAGGGGTGGTAGTTCTTCAAGAGGGCCATGGCCATCATGAAGTTTGAAAAGTTCTTGCCACGCGCCGCGTCGGTGATCGCCGTGACATCCTTGGTCAAGCCTTGCGCATCCAGGAAGCGCGGTACCGGCGCCCATTCCTTGGTTTCCTTGTTGATCATGATCGCCGTGCCCACGCCGCAATTCGGGTGGCATCCGCAAGACAACGAACCCCACTGCGATTCGTTGCCCTTCACCATGTCCGCAAAGCCTGCGAACGTGCTGATGAACGAAATGGGGAACCAGTCGCGGGTCGGCTCAATGCGGCCAACCTGGTTGCTGACGTCTTGCGCCAGGTGCGAAAGCGTGTAGCGCTGCCGCAAACGGCGTTCCGGGGTGATGTCTTCGTCGCGGCCGGTAAACGAAACTGGCTGGAAGCTCACGAAGGAAATCTTCTTAGGGTTTTCCATCGCGAACTTTACGATCGAGCCCACCTGATCGTTATTCACGTTGTTGACGATGGTCACCACCAGCACGATTTCAATGCCCGCTTCGTGCATGTTTTCGATGGCGCGCAGCTTCACGTCAAAGAGGTTGCCGATCTGGCGGTGGCTGTTGGCATCGTTGCCGATACCGTCAAATTGCAAATAGGCGTAACGCAAGCCAGCGTCAAACGCCTTACGCGCAAATTCCTTGCTCTTGGCAAACTCAATACCGTTGGTCGCGGCTTGCACCGAGTTGTAGCCCACCTTGCGCGCGTATGAAATCGCGTCAAAGAAGAACGGGCTCATGGTCGGCTCGCCGCCCGAGAACTGCACCGACATCTGGCGGCGCGGCTTGATCTTCACCGCGTTATCCAGAATTTCCTTAACCTCGTCCCAGGTCAGTTCGTGTACGTAACCAACCTGGTTGGCATCCATGAAGCACGGATCGCACATCATGTTGCAGCGATTGGTCAGGTCGACGGTCAGCACCGATCCGCGGCCATAGCGGACGTTCGAAGAGCCGTGCTTGTGCAGACCTTCGTCGTTGTGCGCCGGAATGTCGCGACCAGGGAACTGCTTCTCGATCCACTGCAGGAAGTTCGCGTCGATGGCCATCATGTCTTCGTAGTGGCCGTGTTGCGGGCAGTCTTTGATCATCCAGACTTGCCCATCGCGCTCCACGATCTGCGCCTTAATCTCGCCAACCTTCTCGTTCATCAGGTCGCGCCAATCCTTCTCACCGGCAATGATGGCCTCGCGCGCTTCTTTCACGCACGCCGGGCACAGCGAATCTGTCTGGCGAGGAAAACCGAGCGTCGGCTTGGTCTTCTCCCAGGACTTCAGCAATGGCTTATCCGACCACTGTGGCGTCACCGATGGATTGGGATTCTTCTTGTTGAAATGTTGAATGGTATTGAAGGTCACGCCTGCGGTCTTGCAAAGTACCCAGTCGATGGACCGAAAAAATTGTGTGCTCAGGGAATTAGGCATACAGCTGTAGCCTCGCTTTCGAAAATTGATGCCCCACTTTGGTGCACGTGCTTTGGATGCTTTAGAGCGATTCGAGCCTTTTTCTTACTGCCCCCAAAGGCTGTCAAAAGCCTACCACGCACTCTTTGCGCGGCCCATAAGTCTTTCAACACCTATAGTTTGACAGGTAACGGGCGAGAAGCCAGAAGGTTGTGGTGAATGGCATATTTGTGGGGTCAAATGGCGCCGAGGACCAGTGAACGGGGGCTTTCCTTAGTACGAAAGGGGGTTACTTCTAGGAAGCAAGTACTTCGGGTTTGTCACTCGCGGCAGGTTCCCGCTACTCGTTCAGCGTCGGGTGAAGAACCGCGACTAAGAAATGCGCGAAGTGCGCTGCGCCATCATCCATCTGCAGCCATCGTACTACGCAGTGATCGGAGAGATATTTCGCTACCCGGGTTTCGGGAATTCCCAGATGATCGGCAAGCTGTGGCTTGATCGATTCGCCGCGACGCACCGAACCGCTGCGCAACAGGTTCGGAATGGCCACCCGCAATGTCTGGCACGCTTCCACGTAATAATAGGTCGTCAGGTCAGAATCGGTAAGCACCCAGACCCCAGGACCAGCCGGAGCGCCTATCGCGTCTTCCAGCTTGATCGGCTCGCAAGTCAGCAACCGCCGGAAATTCATTTCGAGCTGCGTCAGCCGCGATGCAAGTCCGGGATCGCCGTAGCGTCCCCGTAAACTTGGTGCTGTAGCTTCGGGGCCTTGTTCAGACGAACGCGACGGAGCTGGCCGCATGGGAATTTCTTCTTGCTTAGCTTCCTTGGTCCGAGCCGAGGAAGAGGATTCCGCTGTGCGCGATTCTCTCGTTCCCAATGTGGAAGACGAAGAAGATGAGCTGGATGTCTCGCTGCGTCGCACGGACCGGTGTTCGCGTCCACCACGCCTTCCACGCCGGTGCTTCTTATCGGTACTCTTTGGCGCGGGTTCTGCCTCAACCGCTTTGCCGGCGGTCGGCGGTTCCTCGGCCCGCGAAACCTCGGCCATCTCTTCCAACACAGCCGCGGCCTCTGAAGCTTCGGCTGTTGCAGATTCACTCGCAGCCGTCGACTTGCCGGCCGCTTCCGCAGCGGTCCCTGCGGGCACTTCCGCAGCCTCGGTCGCCCCAAGGCGCGTGGCGCTTTCCTGGGCTTTGGTTTTCCAGTCAGAGCGGCGGAATCGTTGCGCAGCGGTTAAATACCACTTCCCCGCGTCGGCCGAATTGCCTGTGGATTCGAAATAGCGCGCCAATTCAAACGCCACCATGGCGTCGCGCGTCTTTGAAAATAAGTTGGATAGCTGTCCTGCCGGGTCTTTGCCGGTTCGCGCTCTGCGGATACGTGCTGTGATTTGCTTCCAGTCTGCCATACGTTGTGAGCATTCTAGCAGCCACGCGCCCGTTCTACCAGCAGTCCCATTGACACGCCAGTTTCGTTACACCGGAAGCCTGAGCCCGTCGTTCCGAGCGCAGTTTTGGAGAGTGCGGACCTCCGCTCCATCGCCCGCACTATGCGCGATGAAGCCCTATTCGAACTCAGCAAGGACACTCCGAGCCTACTAAGCGTTAAATCGCGACAGTGCCTTCTTCGCAGCGTGGTAGCCGCACATGCCGTGCACTCCACCACCAGGTGGCGTCGAGGAGGAGCACAGAAAAATGTCCTTCGCCGAAGTTGCATAGTGCCGCCACGTTGGGCGAAAGAAGAATTGGCGTAAGTCCATCGCGCCACCGGAAATGTCTCCGCCAACTAAGTTCGCGTCCATCTTCTCTAAGGCTGCCGGAGCAAAAACTTGCCGCGCCAAAATGCAGTCGCGAAAGGCCGGCGCAAATCGCTCGATCTGTTTTTCAATCACTTGCTGCATATCAACCGTAGATCCGTTTGGCACGTGGCAATACGCCCACGCTGTGTGCTTGCCTTCCGGTGCTCGCGAAGCATCAAACAGACTTGGCTGCGCCACCAAAACAAAGGGGCGCTCGGAGTGGTGGCCAGCACGCATATCGGATTCCGAAGCGGAGATTTCGCCCGAACTTCCTCCAACGTGCACCGTTGCCGCGCGCAAACACGCTGCCGCTTTCCACGGGATCGGGCTGGTCAACGCATAGTCGATCTTGAAAACCGCCGGACCATAGCGATACTTCCGCAACCGCGAGGCGTAACCGTTTGACAGCCGCGCTCCACCCATCTTCAACAACTGCGCCGGCGTTACATCGCACAACGTCAAGTCGTATCCGGTCATCGCCGCGAGGTTCTCTATGCGCGCCGAGGTTCGAATCTCTCCACCCAACGCCGCAAGCTGCCCGCACAACGCCGCAGTGATCGACTTTGCGCCTCCACGCGGAATTGGCCAGCCCGCCGCGTGTGCTGCTGCGCCCAGCAACACGCCAAACGCGGCGCTTAACGGCTCGTCCAGACTCAAGAACGAATGCGCCGCCAATCCAGCAAAGAGCGCCTTCGTTCGTTCGTCGCGAAACAGCGCTCCAGCCAGCAAATTCGCCGGAGGAAACGCCACCAATCCGAACCTCGCTAGCAAAAATAAATGTGGAGTCAGCACGTGAACCGGCTGCAGTGCCTCGACTGAAAGCGTGGGCCACTGTTCTGCGAAAGGCTGCATCAGCCAACGCCAGGCCTTGCCATCTCGGCCGAGCTCCGTTTCTGCATCGCGCAGGTTCCGCTCCAGCGTGATCGCGCTGCCATCATCAAACGGATGGGCCAGGGGAC
>JBAVNY010000257.1:0-4281 GCA_049691535.1 Candidatus Acidiferrum sp. | reverse complement strand
GCCATAGGTTGACAGAGCATCGAGTCCAAGACACGTTTCCAAGCAAGAGGACGCGTCATTGTGGTCTGACGTATTGAAGTGCCAGACCATCTTCCATTTGAGTTCTGCTGTGTAACGCAAACCCAGCTGCCAGATTCTCGCGATCACATCTCCACAGGATTCCATGGCGATTCATACTAGGCGACTGATGGTTACCCGTCGCCAGCGCTTTGTCGAATCATATAAAGTGATGACAAGAAGACTCTTAGGACGTGATTGGACCTGACCCGGGCTGCGTCCCGTAGCTGCTGCGGCCCGGAAACGACCTTGGTTGCCATGAAACTCTGTGCACCAACTGTGCACCAAATAAACTAGGGCAGTGTGGTAAGCTGTTGAAAGCACGCCGCGGAGAGGTGGCAGAGCGGCTGAATGCGGCGGTTTGCTAAACCGTTTTAGGGACTAAACACCCTAACGGGGGTTCGAATCCCCCCCTCTCCGCCATATTTAAAATCCCTACTAAAAATGCTGCTATTTGCGACACGAACAGTCGGTGAAGGCTTTCTTCCCGCGCTCGCATCTCGCGCGCGGTGATCAAGGAGAGACTCTCCAAGTGCTTACGGACGAGGATGTTTTCTCACGCTTCCGCTCAGCATGGTGCTTGGCAGCCTCCATACTTCGACCACGCCCCGTCCGTAACGTTACGGACGAGACGTATTTTTGCTCTCACGTGATTCCGGATCTGTCTTTTTTACTTTGTTAGTCTTTATCTGGATGAGCATGGCGCCAATTCCAGTATTGCGACTGCTCCTTGTCGTTGGCCTTCGAATATTCGTGAGGCTTCTTGTGGTTGTCGGTCTGCCACTGCCCCCAGGCTTTGTTTTCTTTTCATCCCAGTTGTGATAGTCCTTGTGGTCTTTATCGTAGACCCGGTTCTGATCGTGGGCCTCTTGAGGTAGCGGGACGGCCATAATTGACACTGGCGCCGCAAGAGCAGCGGTCAGGAATAGCGATGCGATGTAACTACGGATGCTGTGCATGTTGTTGTAGTCCTCCAAATTCAGTCTGTACGTCTGTACCGGTAACTGCTTGATTGATGTCTCATACAGGACACTCGCATCTGGTAGGAACTGAGAAAGGCGACCGCAACTTGCTGGTGCCGCGGATGGTGCAGATGACCTGACATATGGCTCGTGAAGTGTGCGGTAGTGAACATCATTTCGATCCTCGTTGTGCCTTAATTGAAATTGAAAAAGTAGGCTAAGACGCTGCGAGGCGACAGAGACTTACTCCAGATGCGCGTCAGTGAGGGGCTTGGCCGGAGAAAGGCGCCGCTGATGCGCTACGCAGCACATCAAATTGTCCCCCTTTACCTGCTCCTTCTTCTGTCTCCCCGGCTTGCCGCGCAGGATTTGCCAAGTGGCCCGGCAAGACTCTTGGTCGGAAGCGGTACTCCCGTAAAACTCCAGGTTGCTCAAACGATCTCGTCGGCGCACGCCCGCAAAAATGATCGACTCGATTTTGTAGTCGCGGATGACGTAACCGTGGAAGGGTACACCCTAATTCGAGCCGGTGTTCTGGCCATGGTTTCGGTGGTTCGATTCAAAGGGAAGCGTCCTCTAGGAATGGGCGGAGACGTAATCGTGAAACTCGATTCGGTTGAGCTCACAAATGGGCAGCGAGTCGGGTTGGTTGCCCATAAAGAATTCAAAGGGAAATCCCATACCATTCGGATGGCAGTAGGTATGGCCATCACCGCGTCGATTTTTTTGCCCGTCGCGCCGGTGTTCCTTCTGACGCGTGGCCGCGATAGCACGGTCTTGAAGGGTGCTGAAGTGACCGCCTATACGAAGAGCGAAATCTCAGTGGAGACGGAATCTTTGCCGATCGCGCGAAAGAGTCATTCCGAACTGGCCGAGATGGTCAGACTATTGCCACCTCGGGCTCTGAACGGTGAGGGACGCGAGGGCGACATGTTGAATCTTGCCTTCCTGGCCAAGGAAGATGATTTACGAAACGCCTTTGCTCGGGCAGGATGGCTGAAAGTGGAAAAGTCTCCCGTACAAATTATTTGGCACTTGATGTGGCAGCGAAAGCACTATACGAAGCTGCCGATGGACAAGCTGTACGTTTTTGGCAGGCCGCAGGACTATTCCTACTCGTTGCCTGACCCAAACGCGATCGTCGCGCGTCGCCATCACCTGCGAATCTGGAAAACAGACCGTCAGGCGGATGGCATCCCGCTCTGGGTGGGCGCGGCAACCCACGACGTGGCGATTGAATTTGTAACGCGTAAGTTTCGGCTCTTCCACAAAATTGACCCGAACGTGGATGAGG
Source organism: Candidatus Acidiferrum sp. (assembly GCA_049691535.1). GTDB lineage: Bacteria > Acidobacteriota > Terriglobia > Acidiferrales > UBA7541 > Acidiferrum. Next base: position 1,968 of record JBAVNY010000257.1, on the reverse strand, counting down.
AGCGCGAGTTTATTGCTCAAAATCTGGCCGAAGCAAAACAACTCACTCGCGAGCAATACGTGCATTGCACCGAGCCGGTGTTCAAGGCACAAACCGCTACCGGCCAGCAATATTATTCCGACAGCAAAATGCTTTTCCTGGAGTTAAATCCGGGGGCAGAACCAAGCGCGGGAACAGCCGAAGTTGCTGCCAAGTTGAAGTGATCCGCTACCGAGACGAAAATACAACTCCTCGCCAATCTTACAAAACTAAATCAATCGCCGGAATGCCTGTGGCATCTCAACTCAAGGAATGTTGGGCGTCCGACTAGCACCGTTAAAGTGCAGCGTAAGCTACGGAGGTTTTTTCTATGGCGAGAAAAAGTCTGCTATTCGCAATCCGCATGTTCGTCTCTCTGAATCTTCTTTATGCTGCCATTTTCTTGAAATTTGCAGGCGTGCCGCTCTCCGTCGCGGCCTTCACCGCAATGTCGAACGCCACACACGGCCTGATTTCTCAGCCCGTATTTCGCATCGGATCAGGGGTGATCGAAACTGTATTAGCGCTATTGTTTCTGATTCCGAGAACCGCCAAATACGCCGCTGCGCTGATTCCCATTTGGATGAGTGGTGCGCTTCTTAGCCACATTTTTGTGCTGGGTTATGGCTGGCTCTTTGTGGATGCGCTGGCGATATTTCTTCTTCCATGTCTTTATCTCTTCCTGACGCGCACGCAATCTGGTGATACCGGTTCTCACGGTGCAGCTACGTAGTACCGAGACACGTGGTTCGACGTTCGCGAAAGAGAAGTATCCCAAGTGAAGGGTGGGCCTAACCGTGTGCAAAACTGAACAGCGGCGGAACCGTGAGCAACTCTAAGATTTGGGTCGGGCGGCGAGAACGAGCGATCCGGACCGGGTCCTAGGCTGGGGCCGGTCGGTCTCCCTCACATCGCCGTTCTGCGTTTGGAAGGTATGTTCTTCCTGGGTTCGCATCTCGCGGTGATGAAGGAGAGGCTCTCCAAGGTGTTTACGGGCGAGGATGTTTTCTCACGGTTCCGCCCAGCATGCCGCTTGGCAGCCTCGGAATTCGATGCGCACTTAGATTCTGCAGTTCTAGCTCGGCCAATTTTGCCGACTTGGCCATCCGTGGCTTCGCCATTTCTTTCTGGACTCCAGCAAATGGTGCCTTGCCACAGTTTTTTCTAATTTTCTTGGGCGCCATCTGCAGATCATGACACTTGGGGTAAGGCAATACAGTCCCGTTTTGCACAGTTGCAGTGCATTTCGAGTAGTCGTTTTTGAAGTCGCTCCGTGAATAGCGACGTCCCGAGAATTTATAACTTACAAAGAATATAAAATTGCCCGCGACGCTTCCGATCGGGGATGAAGGTTTGACACTGCGGATTTAGACGCTTTTAATATCAGATTCGTACCCAGCATCGCAGCCTTCCACACCACAACACCAGCGCACACCCGGTTCATATACGAGATTGTCTCGCCGATACAGCCACAGTCCGTGTATCGGACACTGGAAGGTGTTCACACCGGGTTCGTCAACCGCGTATGTGTGCTTGGGAGTGCCATTCAGCGTGTGGTAGCCCTCAGCGATGCTGTAACGAACGCTGCACCCGTCCAAGCGGCAATGGTACGACGCATCGAAGCCGGTATTTTCTTTGGAGCCGCGCGACTCATACTTCATTACATGGTTGTCACGTGGGCATAGTGGCTTCAGATCACTGCTGAGGCGCGGTGCCAGGATGACGCTCATAAAACTCTCCTCGTAAAATGAGAGCGTAGCAGCTCCATTCTTGCAAGCTGCTACGCTCAAGTTCACTTAAGAACCTGCGGTCTGGCTGCTGTGGTTGCTTAGTAGCCGCTACCCATACCGCCTCCATAACCACCTGCTGCGGCCGATGTCTTCTCTTCACCCTTGTCGTCGGCAATGAGAACTTCTGTTGTCAGCATCAAGGAAACGATGGACGCTGCAT
>JBAVNY010000256.1:0-3417 GCA_049691535.1 Candidatus Acidiferrum sp. | reverse complement strand
GTTCGCGGATATTGCCTGGCCAGGAATAGGATTGCAGATGAGCAAGGCTCTTCTTCTCGATGCTAGTGATTTTTTTCCCAGTCTTCGTCGCATAGCGGTCGATGAAATATTCGATCAGCAGGCGGATATCTTCCCTGCGCTCGCGAAGCGGCGGCACTTCCACGGGGAAGACGTTGATGCGATAAAAAAGGTCGCTGCGAAAAGTGCCTGCTGAAACCTCCGCGGGAAGATCGCGATGCGTAGCCGTGATGACACGAACATCGGCACGAATCGGGTGCGTGCCTCCCACGCGATCGAATTCGCGCTCCTGCAAAACCCGGAGCAAAGCCACTTGAGTCTCCGCGTTCAACTCACCGATTTCATCGAGGAAGATTGTGCCGCCTTCGGCCAACTCGAAGCGTCCCAGCCTTCGTTGCAACGCGCCGGTAAAGGCCCCCTTCTCGTGGCCGAATAACTCCGAGGCGATTAGATCGCGGGGAATCGCCGCACAATTCACACTCACGAATGGACGCGAACACCGCGGCGAGCGTTTGTGAATCGCGCGCGCGATGAGTTCCTTGCCCGTCCCGGTTTCACCGGTGATGAGAACGGTAGTATCGCTTGGAGCGACTTTTGCGACGCGCATGAGCACCGCTTGAAGAGAGGACGAGGTGCCCACAATTTCCTCGAACATAGAAGTCTTGTCGATTTCTTCGCGCAGCGCGATGTTTTCCCGTTGGGTTCGCTCCTGCGCCCGCTTCTGATCGTCAATGTCTGTTCGAACACCACACCAGCGGGTTATACGCCCTAGTTCGTCGCGAAGGGGATTCAGTCGATACGAAAACCAACGGTAATCGCCATCGTGCCGGCGCATTCTCACTTCCATTTCAAAGGCTGCGCCGTGCTTGAAGGTTTCTTGTATCCCTTTCTTCAGTGCCGCTATGTCCTCAGAATGGGTAACCAGATCAAGAAACTCCATCGGATGTTTTCGCGGAATAGGACCGAAATAGTCGAGCGTTGCGCGGTTTCCGTAAGAGACATTTGCGTCTGCTTCCCAGATGAACATGTGGACTGGCGCAACATCAATGACCTGTTGTAATTGACGAGCCTGCTCCTTTACCGCATCTTCAGCGCGCTTCCGGTCTGTGATGTCTCTCATCACCACCTGCCGCCCGCCCGGCAGCATGGGAGAAAGAGAAACCTCTACCGTCAGCATGGCGCCATCTCTACGCAAGAAGGTCCGCTCAAATCGCGTTAAGCCGGATCCCATTGCCTCGAGGGGAGTTTTGATTCGAGAAAGCTCTTCTGGCGAATAAGTGGCGCCGACAGGCATGCCCGAGAGCTGGTCGGTTGCGCAGCCAAGCAACTCCACACCTGCCTGATTTGCGGAGATAAATTGTCCAGTATTGTCGACCAGGTAAATCGCAACAGGAGAAAGGTCCAGAAGAGAACGGTACTTCGTTTCGCTCTTTTGTAATTCTTCCAGAGCTTGTGCCGCTTGTTCGAAGGCCTGTGCGTTTGTGATGGCGACGGCAGCCTGGTCGGCAAACATGCGCAGCCAGGTAAACTCTTGCTCCGTCAAGTTCTCGCGGCTGAAAATGCCCAAGACTCCGAGGATCTTTCCCCTGAACTTCAATGGCTCGCCCGCGAAAGCACGAATCCCTTGACTCTGGGCCCATTCTGGCCTGCGGATCCACTCGCTTTCCGGTGTAATGTTGGCGATTCGAATGGAATTGCCGGTCGCCCCGATGACTCCCACCTTTCCTTTTGTTTTGCTCAGCGGGATACGCCGGAAATATCCTCCCCGAAACGACCAGTCTTCTTTTCCGTTCAAGGCCGCGCCCGCACTGGCAACCAAGTGGAGACACTCACAGCGGTCGTCGCATTCACTGCCAAGAAAGCATTCGTCGCAGATGTCCCCGGATTCCAGCAGCCAGATGCGAGCCAGTGCTATCCCAGGCTGCCTAGCGAGGCCTTGGACAATCGTGTCGAGTGCGCTTCGGGTGCTGTGCTCTCCCGCTACCATGGCGGCCAGAGCAAGTAGGGGTTCGGGCTGCAAAATTGTTCTCCGTAACGTAGCTGATTGTACACCCATGGAAACGGTGGATATATTACAGGCTCCGATCACGCCGTGTCAGACTTTTCCCAAAGCCACGCATCCGGTTTTCCTGAGATTTCGTGAATTCTCGAACCTCCGTGAAGTGCCCCAAGCGCAAGTTGCATTTCCTCAAGCACTTAGTTGTGGTGCAGGACTTGCCTTATCTCCTGTAGCGACATCGCAAGAAAGCAGTCGCGAAATCAATAAGGAGGAAGTCATGAAGAAACTCACCGCGACTCTGAGCACGCTAACACTTGCTCTGGTGTCGCTGTTTAATAGCGGTGCCACCCAGGCACAGCAGCCCCCGGTCAACGTGCAAGGAAATTGGACCATCTATTCGACGAGCATCAAGGACGGTTCGATGGTCATCAAGCACGTGCAAATCGCCCAGTACGGCAACCACATCACCGGCTATTTCGAAGGCCCGGATCAATCAGGACCCATACAAGGCGAATTGAAAGGAAATTTCATCCATTTCAGTACCGTGACGCGCACCATCCTGAACTTCCATGGTCACGTTTATGGAGACAACATTGCGGGAGACTATGGCATTCATGGGAAGCAGGCTCCGTGGCAAGGGGTGCGTACCGTCGGAATCGGAGCGCCACCGCAAGCCGTGGTCAGCTACGGCCAGCCCATGCTGCCTCCACCGACGACCCAATTGGCACCCGCCCCGCAGGCTTCGAGCTATTCGCAGCCATCCAACGAATCGCAATCGCCGAACTCCTACGCGCCGCAGACGAATGGTGGCGACTCTCAGGCACAGGCGCAGGCACCGTCACCGGCACCCCTCTCGTCGGAGCAACTCGATAGCCTCGTAGCGCCAATCGCGCTCTACCCGGACGCTCTTGTCGCGCAAGTGCTTGCGGCGGCCACCGTGCCGGACGAGGTGACAGCAGCAAATCAATGGATTAACCAGAATACGAACTTGACCGGGCAGAACCTCGAGCAAGTTGTGGATCAGCAGGATTGGGATCCCAGTGTGAAGGCGCTGACGCAATTCCCCAGCGTGCTTGCGAATCTAGCGAATAACCTGTCCTGGACCTCCACCCTCGGCCAGGCGTTCCATTTCCAGCAGTCGGATGTGATGACGGCGGTGCAAGTGATGCGTGCAAAAGCGCAGGCGGCTGGAACGCTGCAATCGAATTCGCAGATCACGGTCACGACACCCTCACCTAACACGATCGTGATTCAACCGCCGAATCCGCAGGTGGTTTATGTGCCGCAGTACAACCCAACAATTGTTTACGGCGCACCCATTGTGGTGCCGATGTACACGCCTCCCGTGGTTATTGCCGCACCGGTGCTGAGTTTCGGCGTCGGCGTAACCTTCGGTGGCG
>JBAVNY010000255.1:0-3530 GCA_049691535.1 Candidatus Acidiferrum sp. | reverse complement strand
GCTGTATCGGCGCCCTTGCAACTAGTTTCGCGGAAACGAGAACATTTTGCTGCGCACTCCCGACATTCGCCCCTATCGCGGCAAATCTCCGCAGATCGCGGCCTCGGCCTACATTGATCCGGCCGCCGTTATCATCGGCGACGTCACGATCGGCGAAGACTCCAGCGTTTGGCCAATGACCGTGATCCGCGGCGATGTCCACTACATCCGCATCGGCAATCGCACCAATATTCAAGATGGATGCGTGCTCCATGTGATGCGCGACGAATTTCCGCTCATCCTCGGCGACGAAGTCACCGTGGGCCATTCCGTCACACTCCATGGGTGTGCCATCGAGTCGCGCGTCCTGCTCGGCATGGGCTGTATCGTGCTAAACGGTGCTGTTGTAGGAAGTGGCAGCATCATCGCCGCCGGAACGCTGATTACCGAGCGCACCGTCATTCCCGCCGGCAGTCTGGTCATGGGTTCGCCAGGCAAGGTCAAGCGGCCGCTCACCGCGGCTGATCAGCGATCGATTTCGGCCTATGCCGAACGTTACGTCAGCTACAAAAACACCTATCGCGAGGAAACTTCGGCGAACGAATAAAACTCTCTCATGTCGGAAAAACGAAAATTCCAGGCCATCAAGGGTACTCGCGACCTTCTCCCTCCAGAAACTGAATTGTGGAACCGCGTCGAACAAACCGCACGCCAGGTTTTTGCCACCTATGGCTTCGGCGAAATTCGTCCCCCAATCTTCGAACCCACCGAGCTTTTCGCGCGATCCATCGGATTGGACACCGACGTCGTTTCCAAAGAGATGTACACCTTTGCTGACCGCGGCGAAACTTCCGTCAGCCTTCGTCCCGAAGCCACTGCATCGGTTTGTCGCGCCTACATCGAACACGGAATGCATGCTCTGCCGCAGCCAGTCAGGCTTTTCTACACCGGCCCGATGTTTCGCCGCGAACGACCGCAGAAAGGCCGCTATCGCCAGTTCTACCAGATCGGCGCCGAGATACTAGAGGCGCTGCAGCAAGGGCAAGGCGGCTCAAAAGACATTCCCAAGGATGCCGCCATCGACGCCGAACTCATCGAGATGTTGATGGTCTTTTTCCCGCGCCTCGAATTGCAGAGCGTGCAACTGGAAATCAATTCCATCGGCGATCGCAATTGCCGGCCGAAATACGTGGAACTTCTCCGCGCCGAATTGTTGAAAGTGAAAGATCAGCTCGGCCCGGATAGCCAGCGGCGGATCGACACCAATCCTCTGCGTGTTCTCGATTCCAAACTCGAGTCCGAGCAGCCGATTATTGCCACGTTGCCCCGCATTGGCGATCATCTCTGTGCCGATTGCGCTGCGCACTACGCTGAGCTCAAGCGACAACTCGATCTTCGCGGTGTCACCTACAAAGAAAATTGGCGCTTGGTACGTGGACTCGACTATTACATGCGCACTACGTTCGAAATTACCGCGCAAGGCCTTGGCTCTCAGAATGCAGTCTGCGGCGGCGGGCGGTATGATGGATTAGTTGAACTGCTTGGCGGCCAGCCAACAAAAGGCATCGGTTTCGCCATTGGCGAAGATCGCTTGATCCTGTCATTGCAGGAAGCCGGTAAAGCTGACGTGCCAAAGGGGCGCGACGTCTACATTGCCTGGATGGGAGCGACTGCGCAGGCAACCGCAATTCGCTTTGCCCAGGTTCTGCGTGAAAAGGGCTTTCGCGTGGAACTTCCGCCGCTCGAGCAGAAATTCGGCAAAGCCCTCGGTCAAGCCGACAAGCTCGGTTCGCGCTACGCTCTGATCCTCGGCGAAGATGAAATCGCCAGCGGTCAGTGGACCTTGAAGACCCTGGCGGATGGCTCGCAAACGAAATTTACCGAGCCGCAGCTTCTGGATTTCCTGCGCGGCTAACGCTAAGGAATTGTCCTTCTTTCGAGTGGAAAGGAAACTGTCTTGCTCGACTTTCTAGGCAATCTGAAACGCACTCACTATTGCGGCGCGCTTCGCGCTTCCGACGCGGAAAAGGACGTCGTTGTTCTCGGCTGGGTCCATCGCCGCCGCGACCTTGGCAATCTCCTCTTCCTCGACGTGCGCGATCGCACTGGCATCGTCCAGGTGGTCTTCAACAAAGAAACGCAACCTGAAGCGCATGCCAAGGCGGAACAGGTGCGCAGCGAATTCGTGGTCGCCGTCGAAGGTAGAGTAATTCAGCGACAGAAGGCCAATCCGGATCTGCTTACCGGCGAAATCGAAGTCGTCGCCAACAAGTTACACATTCTAAACAACGCCAAAACACCGCCTTTCCCCATCGAGGATGAAATCAACGCGGCCGAAGAGACCCGGCTGCGCTTTCGCTATCTCGACCTGCGGCGCCCCAAACCACATCGTAATTTGGCTTTGCGCCACAAGATACTTCTCGAAATTCGCAAGACCATGGACGAGATGGGATTTATCGAAGTCGAAACCCCGATGCTTACCCGGTCTACTCCGGAAGGTGCGCGCGATTATCTGGTGCCCAGCCGTGTTCATCATGGACAGTTCTATGCCCTCCCGCAATCACCCCAGATCTTCAAACAAATTCTGATGATTGGCGGGCTCGACCGCTATTTCCAGATTGTGAAGTGCTTCCGCGACGAAGATCTTCGCGCTGATCGTCAACCGGAATTTACGCAACTCGACGTGGAGATGTCTTTCCCGCGCCAGGAAGATATTTTCAACGTAATCGAAACCGTCATGGTCCGAGCATGCGCTGTCGCAGGGATCAAGGCAGAAGCGCCGTTTCCGCACATGCTCTACAAAGATGCCATTCGCAAATACGGTAGCGACAAGCCCGACATGCGTTTCGGCATGGAACTTCACGAAGTCACCGCCAGCTTTCCTGACGAAGCCAAGCAGAAGCTGCAAATTGAAGGCAGGGTTTTTGCCTTTGCGGCGCCGGGTGCGGCTAACTATTCCAGGAAGCAACTCGACGAGCTCACCGAAAAAGCAAAATCACTCGGCGCGCGCGGAGCCTATTTCGTCAAGCTGGCCGCCGAAGGCACGACTTCTACAATCGAGAAGCTGATTGGACCCGAGAACGTCAGAAAGCTCGCAGATTCCGTGAGCGCAAAAACGGGTGACCTCGTCGTTGCCGTCTCTGCAAAGGAACAAATCAAGGGTACCGAAGCCGCTGCGCTTATCGCCGGTCAACTTCGCTTGCAACTTGGCGAGGCTCTGAATCAGGTCGACAAGTCGCAATGGAAATTCCTGTGGCTCACCGGCTTTCCACTTTTTGAGTGGAGCGAATCCGACAAAACCTGGGTCAGCGCTCAGCATCCCTTTACCGGCATTGTCGACGAAGACCTCGAAAAGCTCGAGACCGCGCCCTGGGAAGTGCGCTCCAAGGGCTACGATCTCGTCTTGAATGGCGTCGAACTCGGCTCCGGCAGTATTCGAATTCATCGCCAGGATATTCAGGAGCGCTTGTTCCGCGCGCTAGGCCTCAGCGAAGAGAAACTTCGCCAGCGCTTCGGCTTCTTCCTTGACGCGCTTACCTACGGCACGCCGC
>JBAVNY010000254.1:0-2869 GCA_049691535.1 Candidatus Acidiferrum sp. | reverse complement strand
TTTTGAGCGTGAAGCGTTCGTTAAGCTTAAAGGTGCGGGCCAGACTGGCGTCGACGACTTCTTGGCCCGGGCCACGGAACCCGTTGAAAGGCTCGCCAGGCACCATAGAAAAATTCACCGATGAAGTATCGAAGACTGCGGTGTACGGTCTGCCGCTGGCTAAGGTCACCACCGAAGCGAACGTGAAATTCCTAAGGGGGTGCCACGTCGGCGACCATGCGCCATTGAGGACGAACCGCTGTGGCTGATCCAATTGCGACGGCCCTCGCTGGCTCTTTTGATCAAATTGATTGTAGTAGCCCGTCCCTTGGTCAGTCGTTTTCGAAAGCGTATACGCCAGTCCGCCACTGAATTGTGGCCCAGTGTAACGCCACGAGAGCACGAACGCGTTGTAAATTGAGTTTCCTGAATTGTCGATCGCATTGATCGTCCCAAAATTTGGGTTCAAGATGCCGTCGATCGCCTCATATTCCGGCACCACGTATGATTTCCCATTAGGCAGCAGTACCGTGGCTGTCGAGAAATTGCCGCCAAACGCCGGTTGCTGGCTGGGCGGAACCAGATTAAGGTCGAACCCAAAATTTCCGTTGGCTTGTCGCGTTACGCCGTTAGAATTTCCGAGCAAGGCCAGGCCGTGACTGTAGATGTAACCGGCCATCACCGCCATATGAGCACCGATTCTCCGCTCCACCGCCACATTGCCTTGCTCTACGTAGGGACTGCGAAAGTTGGGTGCGAATACGACGAGAGAAGGCGTGCCACCCACCCCAGTAGGAAATGCGGTCAAACTTGTGGGATACGTCACGATAGGGGAATTATTTCCAAATCCCGGGCCCGTCGTAGCCAGGAATGGCCGCGAAATGCCATTCGACAAAAACGCCTGCGACACATCAAGCAAATCTTCCTGGATGTAAAAGAGTCCAAAGCCTCCGCGCACCACCGTCTTGCTCTGCTCGTCGAGCGAATACGCAAAACCAAACCGCGGTGACACGTTGTTCTTGCTATACGGAATCTTGCAGGTCATAACGAACGCTGGATTGCACACCGGTGGCTGCGGCAACACTTGCAGGTCGTAACGAAGCCCGTAGTTTATATTCAGCCGGCGCGTGGCGTGATATTCATCCTGCGCATAAAACGAATACGTCGGTGAAGTAAATGTGGCCGTCGTTTGGCCAAACGATTGGAGATACAGTTGGAAGCTACCGGTCGCGACGTCGTTCAAGCTGGCAAACTGGTATTCACCCTTTGGACCATAAACAAAGTAATCCCGGTCATGGTTGATGTTAATGTCCGTGCCGAAGCGAATGGAGTGTTTCCCTAGCAGCCGTGTCACGTTATCTGCGAACTCGAATCGCCGGTCCGTTGTGGAAAGCTGAAACCGGTTTCCGCCAAACGCAAATCCGGTGTCGGGATTTTGTATCACCACCGAGGGACTGGTGGCTGGGGAATCCGGCAGGTCGAAGTGATAGTCGTTGCCAAAGTGAAATCGAAATTCGTTGATGAACGTCGGCGAAATTGTCGAGATAACCGTGAACTGTGCAAAGTGACTGGTGGCTCCATCGGTAAGAGATAGCCCATCCCCCGTGGAGGTCGGCGTGTTGAAATAGCCGTGCGGGCTCCGAAACCGTTGATAGTTATATGTCGCCGTGAAACTATTTCTCGGCGTAAGCAAACCGCTGGCTTTTATAAAGCCGGTATTCTGGTTAAACGTTCGCGGGAACGAGCCTGAACCCGCTTGCACCTGGGCAGCAAGCGCCGGGTTGGCGGCAAAGAACGCTGCAGGGTCCGTAAGACCAACCAACGCAGGCGTGTTGTTCACCGTAATCGGCTCGTTGCGGACCTGTCCTTCGTAATTCCCTAGAAAAAACAGCCGGTCGTGGATGATTGGGCCGCCGAAAGTTCCTCCAAACTGTTGCCTCCGGTTGGTGGGCTTGGGAATTCCTTGTTGCTTGTTTATGGAATCGTTGGCGTTCAATGCGGAGTCGAGGATGTAGTAGTAGCCATCACCGTGGAACTCATTCGTGCCGCTCTTCGTCACGGTATTCACGATACCGCCGCCCGCTTGGCCAAATTCCGCTTCATATCCCGTGCTAGATACTTGGAATTCCTGGACCACATCTTCGCTAAATTGAAACGGAATGCTAGTGCGGCCGATTTGCTGCTCGAAGAAAGCGTTGTTGTTATTGCTGCCATCGACCATGTAGTTGTTAAAGTTGCCGGCCATGCCGTTGAAACTTACCATGCCAAAGTCGCCGTCTGTGGTGGCGCCAGGAGTCAGTAAAACGAAATCGGTAAAATTACGTCCATTTAGTGGCAGATTTTCAATGCTTCCTTTATCCACAACGCTGCTCATGGCCGATTGGGTCGGGTCCACAAGTGGCGCCTCGGCATTTACGCTGATTGTCTCGGTGACATTGCCAATCTTTAACTGTGGTTGCACCGACGAGGTGCTGCCCACGCGCACTACCACGTGCTTGAGTTCGTCCTTCTCAAAGCCCCCTTTCTTAATCTCGACGGTGTAAACGCCGGGCGCAACATACGCCAACACAAAATGACCATCGGATTCACTTTTGACGGAGGCCGCAATGTTGGTGGTCTCTTCCGTCGCGGTGATTTCCGCTCCAGGAACAACCGATCCCGACGAGTCGCTTACCGTCCCTTCGATGCGGCCGGTTCCGGCGCCCGCTTGCGCGCGGGTCAAACTCGCTGCAGCCAAGCATGAGAGTAGTGAAAAGAACATGAGTAAAGACACACGTAGACGCTGCATCGGACTTCTAAAATCGAATTTCATAGACCTTCCTAGCTTCTGAGGATTCGCACGAGAGAGAGAAACGAAAATGACGAATGCGAATGTTACGGAACTGTAACG
>JBAVNY010000253.1:0-3055 GCA_049691535.1 Candidatus Acidiferrum sp. | reverse complement strand
TCATTCTCGATGTAGCCCCAAGACTTGCTGCTAATGGACGTATCGGTTTGCCAGGGCTGGGGGCGAATGTCGCCGAGTTGGCTGCGCTCGAGATCGAGCACGCCCGAATGCTCCTGCATCGCGTAGTCTTTGTAGTTGATCACTCCAACGTGATCGCCGAATTTCAGAGAGCTGTTGTAATAGAACGCCGCGAAACGTGTGAGGTTAGGGCGAATGGAAGGCTGCCCGATCCACCAATCGAAGTAAACGATGTCAGGATGATATTTTTTGACCAGTTCCGCAGAGCGCGCCAGCCAGTCGTTGGCCCAAGCCTGCGAGACATAAGTGAAATCATTATTCAGTGGAGTCCCGCGGGGATTCATCACCCAAGTGTGAGCCGGGCCGTAGAAGGCAGCGTATCGCGGATCGTTCACATCGGAAGGAATCGCGCGGCCGGGGGCCATGAAAAAATTGTGCTCGGCACGATGCGAAGAGACTCCGAAATGCAAGCCCGCCGCGCGCACCGCTTTGGCCAGCTCTGCGGTGGTATCGCGATGTGGCCCCATTTTGGCGACCGTCCAGTCGCTCAGGTGGCTGTCGTACATGGCGAACCCGTCGTGATGCTCCGCTACAGGGACGACATACTTGGCACCGGCTTTCTTGAATAGCTGGGCCCAGGCGACCGGATCGAAATGCTCCGCCTTAAACATCGGAATGAAATCTTTGTACCCGAATTTATCCTGCGGCCCGTAGGTGTCGATGTGGTGCTTATATTCGCCCCAGTTCTTGTCGTACATAAGCCGCGGGTACCATTCGTTACCAAAGGCCGGAACGGAATAAACGCCCCAATGAAGGAAAATGCCAAACTTGGCATCGCGGTACCAGTCGGGGGCTTCATAGCTCTTGAGTGATTCCCAGTCTGGACGAAACGGCCCCTGGTGAGCTACCTGATCGACATTCTGCAGAAGCGTTGTGCGCTGCGCGTCGAACTTGCTGCTGGCCTTTTGCCAAAGCTGATCGATCTTTTCGGAATCCTCGGATGCGGTCTGAGCGGTGGGATCTTGAGCACGCACAACGAGAATGACCAACAGCGCGAACAAGGCCACGGTTGTTTTGCGAAGCAATCGGAAAGAGCTATCCGGAAACATGACGTCCTTTCATGACTGAGTGTTTTGATCCCGGTTACCGGTTACATTACATATCCTTATGCGAATACGCTGTGCCTTACTGGGCTGCGCTTGCCGCTAATTCAGAGAAACCAGAATCTTGTGGAACCGCGACGGGTTCTCGCTCCAAGCGCGCATCCGGGCACGAAGTTATCCCCGATGAATATATGTACCGTCCCGACTTCCTGGTCGCTCCAGTCAGGGGGCAAGGTGTGAGCCGGTGTACCTGCCCGCGGGCTTCGATTGGTAAAACTACTGGACCAATGAGCGGTTTCATGGCGGTCAAACGATTACTGCGGATGCTCCCATTGATGTTCTGCCGTTGGTTGTAAGAGCCGCAAACATTCTGCCGCTTGGTTTGAGCGTCCAACAGCCGCAGGCGATCGACTCAATACGAGTATATGCGGGCGCTGAGGGAACCTCACACTGTTCCCGAACGATGGCAAAAGCCATGCGTACGAAAATGGCGGCGGCTCAATCACAAAGCTAGCATGGGACAACTCGGCGCATCGGTTAAAACATGAAGGTGACCGGCATGGAGCGTGCCGCATCAGTTTATAGTTACTGTCATGGGCGAATAAGGCAAATGTCGCCGCGCCGTGGCGGTAAGAGCCACGTCTCATTACCTCAGCGGCGCGGTCCGAAAACAGAATTAAGTGCTGCCACAGTTCTCAGGAAAGTGAGGCGAGAATGAATTCTCGGTCTTGTTGGATCGTCATTTGGCTGTTTTTCGGGTTGAACACCTGCGTCCGCGCGCAGGAAGCAGGCTCGTGCGATGCGCTAAAAAGTTTCAAAGCGTCGAAAGTTGAAATCACAAAGACAACTTCGGTAGCGGCGGGTACAACAGAAGCGATTCCATGGAATCAAGATCGGACACCGCCCCTTCCGGCTTATTGCCGGGTGGAGGGCGTGATCAATCGCCGGACCGGAGTTGGCGGCGAGGAGTTTGGCATTAAATTCGCCTTGGCGATGCCCGACAAGTGGAACGGCGATTTTCTGATGCAAGGAGGAGCCGGCAGCAACGGCGTCGTAATGGCGCCGCTCGGCCTGAACGCTGTGGGAGATACGCCCGCACTGATCCGTGGTTTCGCCGTGGTTAGTACGGACACCGGTCACACCAGCCATCATCCGGGATTTGATTTTGCATTTAGACGTGACCAGCAGGCGTACCTGGATTTCGCCTACCTCGCCAATGCAATAGTGGCTGAATTGGCCAAACAGATTATTGCTCAGCACTACGGGAAAGCGCCGTCATATTCTTATTTTTCCGGATGCTCGACCGGCGGGCGCGAGGGGATGATCCTGTCGCAGCGTTATCCGGCGGTTTTCGACGGCATAATTTCAGGCGATCCCGCAATGCGCACCGGCCTTTCGAACCTAGCGATCGGACAATGGATTCCAGTTGCGTTCAATCAGATTGCGCCTAAAGATGCGGTTGGCAAGCCGATTATCACGCAAGCGGTCACCGACAGCGATCGCAAGCTCATCGCCGGAGCTCTTTTAAAGAAATGTGATGCCGAGGATGGGGTCGCGGACGAAATGATTTCCGATCCTCTGGGATGTGATTTCGACCCCGCCGTTTTGACCTGCACGGGAGGAAAGACGGAGTCCTGTCTGAGTACGGCAAAACTTTCGGCGATCAAGAAAGTGATGGGAGGGCCGAAGACATCGGAGGGCTTGCAAGTCTACCCAGGATTTTTGTACGACACAGGCATCACCGCGGGCGCCCCGTTTCGTGGAATTTTGTCGCCAGGTCCGGGAGTATTTGGGCCGGCAACAACGGCGATGGAAGTTGACGTTGAGAGGGAAGCGATAGCTAATGTCCAGCCTTTAGTCGATTCAATGTCCACCGATCTAACGACTTTTGCAAACTATGGAGGAAAGCTGATCTTCTACCATGGCGTCAGCGA
>JBAVNY010000252.1:0-4784 GCA_049691535.1 Candidatus Acidiferrum sp. | reverse complement strand
TTTGGCGTTGGGCGTAGGAGCGTTCGCTGCGGGGATTTTTCATTTGATGACGCACGCATTTTTCAAGGCGCTGCTGTTTCTGGGCGCGGGCGCGGTGATTCACGCGCTTTCCGGTGAACAGGACCTGCGCAAAATGGGCGGGCTGTATAACACCATTCCGCGGGTGTCGCGACCGTTCATGGTGGCGACGTTTGCGATTGCGGGATTTCCGCCGCTGGCAGGATTTTTCAGCAAGGACGAAATTCTGAGCCATGCGTTTAACCGGTCGCAGATGCTGGATCGGTATCTGCTGCTGTGGATTGTGGGCTGGATAACTGCCGGGCTGACGGCGTTTTACATGTTCCGGCTGTTCTTTCTGGCGTTTCGCGGGCGCTCGCGGATTTCCACGCATGTAGAAGAACATATTCACCAACCACCCGTAACGATGACTTTGCCGCTCACCGTGCTAATGCTGCTCTCGATTATTGGCGGATGGTTCGCGCTGCCAGTGTTGTGGGGCGAGAAAAATTACTTTGCGGAGTTTCTGGCGCCGACGCTCGGCGGTGTTGAGTCCGATACGGGAACGGTGCAACTGGGGCAGCATCCGCTGCTGAAGGAATATCTGCTGATGACGGCTTCGGTGGCGATGGCGTCGCTGGGACTGTGGCTAGCGTACAAATTATTTCTGAAAAATCCAAAATTGCACACGCAGATTGCGCAGGCTTGGCCGCGGCTGCACCGCCTGCTGACGCACAAATATTATGTAGACGAGATTTACGAGGCGCTGTTCGTGAATCGATTGAAGGATCTGAGCACTGCGCTGGGATTTCTGGACGCCAAGGTAATTGATGGAGTGGCGGTGGACGGCACGGCTACGCTGACGCGCGTTTTCTCGCGCATGTCGATGTGGTGGGACAAGTGGATCGTCGATGGCGCGGTGAACCTGGCGGCAAAAATCACCAACGGATTCAGTGTTCCGGTGCGCATGCTACAGACCGGAATGTTTTCCATGTACGCCACGTTGATCTTGTTGGGCTTGGCGATTTTACTCGGATACTACGGCCATCACATGCAGAGTTGGGTGCGCAATTTGCGTTGAAAGGCAAATCGGATGGAGTTTTTCTCGAATCATTTGCTGAGCGTAGTGCTGTTCACGCCGCTGGTGGGCGCGCTGCTGCTGCTTTGCGTGCCGCGAAATTTGTCGGCGCTACACCGGCTGGTGGGTAATCTTTTCGGCGTGCTGGGCTTTGTGGTGTCGATTCCACTGGCGCGCCATTTTCCTAGCGGTACTGGCGGTTACGCATTCAAGGAAACCGCGGAGTGGATTCCGTCGATCGGAGCACGCTATGCGCTGGGCATCGATGGCATCAGCCTGTTGCTGGTGATGCTGACCACACTGCTGGGCATGCTGGCGATTTACTCGTCGTGGAGCGCAATCCAGATGCGCACTAAGGAGTATTACATCCTGCTGCTGCTGTTGCAGACCGGCATGCTGGGCGTGTTCATGTCGCTGGACTTTTTTCTGTTTTACGTTTTCTGGGAAGTGATGCTGGTGCCGATGTATTTTCTGATCGGGGTGTGGGGCAGCGACCGGCGGCTGTATGCAGCGATTAAGTTTTTTCTGTACACGCTGGCAGGCTCGGTGATCATGCTGCTGGGGATTTTGGCGCTTTATTTCAATGCGACGCGGCTGACCGGAGTGCAGACGTTTGATATTCCGTCGTTGCTGGCCAGCGCACAGCTTTTTCCTGATTCGTTGAAGGCGTGGATTTTCTGGGGATTCTTTTTCGCGTTCGCGATTAAAGTGCCGATGTTCCCATTCCATACCTGGCTGCCCGACGCGCATACCGAAGCGCCGACGGCTGGTTCGGTCATCCTGGCCGGCGTGCTGCTGAAGATGGGCACGTATGGGTTCCTGCGATTCTCGCTGCCGATGTTGCCGCGCGATCCGTTTCTGCGGGCGAAGATCATTCACGTGGTGGTTGTGCTGTCGATCATCAGCATCATTTATGGCGCGGTGGTGTGCTTGATGCAGAAAGATATGAAGCGCCTGATCGCGTATAGCTCGGTGTCGCACATGGGATTCTGCACCCTGGGCATTTTTGCGTTGAACCCGCACGGGCTTTCAGGGAGTGTACTGCAGCAGATCAATCACGGAATATCGACCGGCGCGCTGTTTTTGATTGTGGGCATGTTGTACGAGCGGCGGCACACCCGGCTGATTTCGGAGTTTGGCGGGCTGGCAACGCCGATGCCCAGCTTCGCGGCGCTGTATTTGATTATTACGCTAAGCTCGCTGGGAATGCCGCTGCTGAATGGGTTCATCGGCGAATTCACGATTCTGCAAGGGGCGTTTGAGGTGAACAAGGCTTGGGCCGCGTGGGCATCGCTGGGGATTGTCCTGGGGGCGGCGTATTTGTTGTGGCTGTACCAGCGGGTGATGTTTGGGAATGTGACCCACGAAGTGAACAAGACGCTGCCGGATTTAAATTTTCGTGAATATGCGGTGCTGCTGCCGCTGGTGGCGATTGCGTTTTGGATGGGAATTTATCCCAAGCCGTTTTTTGCGGTGATTGCGAAGCCGGTGGAACGAATTATTGAGCAGGTGAATCCGGGATTCTTTCCGCATGGATACGCGACCGGGGCGCTTGAGAATAGGGCGCCAGCATTGTTGGGCAACGATGCTCGGTCTGTGACGCCTTCCCGTAGCGATGAGCAAGCCGTCACAGCGACCTCGATCGACGCGGGAGCCAAGTAGCCAACTCTGATGCATTCTCTACTCGATCCTATACTCAATTACATTCACGGCGATGGGCTGACCATCTTGCCGCAAATGGAGTTGCTGCTGTTTGCGTTGGGGATTCTTATTTTCGATTTCCTGCTGGCGGAAAAAGAGAAGCACCTGAACGCGTTCCTGGCGCTTCTGGGTGTGGTGGCGGCGGGAATCGGACTTCTTATGCAAGCGCAGCGGTTCAACGCGGAACGTGCCAGCGGGATTGATTCGCCGGGCTTGTTGGGATTTCACCAGACGATCGTGGTGGATGGATTTTTTCTGGTATTCGCGGCGATTTTTCTGGCGGCCACCGCCCTAGTCATTCTCCTTTCGATTCGTTATCTCGATCTGGAAGCGGAGCAGCAAGGTGAGTATTACGCGCTGCTGCTGTTCGCGTGCATCGGGATGATGTTTATGGCCGAGGGCATCGACCTGATTGTGCAGTTCCTCGGCTTGGAAACGATGGCACTGAGTTTTTATGTGCTGACTGGATTCCTGCGACGGGAAAAGCGTTCGAATGAAGCAGCGTTGAAATATTTACTGCTCGGGGCGTTCAGTTCTGGAATTCTGGCGTACGGATTTTCGCTGCTGTATGCGGTCAGTGGTGCGTACGGAGTGCGCGGCGCTTCCACAGACATCCGCGAAATCGGTCTGGCGCTGGACCGGCGCTTTCAACTGACATCCGGGAACGGAGTGACGGATTGGCTGGTGGTGCTGGCGTTTGTGACCATTGCGTCAGGACTGTTCTTCAAGATTGCGGCGGTGCCATTTCACCAGTGGGCACCGGATGTTTACGAAGGGGCGCCTACGCCGATATCGGCCTATATCAGCGTGGCGTCGAAAACAGCAAGCTTCGCACTGCTGATGCGACTGATGGTGATTGTGTTTGGCGGGTCGCAACCGACGTGGGTATTTCTAATGGGCGGAGTGGCCATGGCTTCGCTGACTTGGGGCAATCTAGCGGCGTTGACGCAGACGAATTTGAAACGGCTGCTGGCGTACTCGTCGATTTCGCACGTGGGCTACGTGCTGCTGGGATTGGTTTCGGGGAATGTTACCGGGCTGGTGGGCGCGGTGTATTACCTGCTGGCGTATGCGTTTATGACGCTGGGGGCGTTTGCGATCATCATTATTTTGCGGCAACGCGGGCTGATCGGCGACGAACTCGATGATCTGAATGGACTTTATCAACGAAGCCCGTATGCCGCGGTGTTGCTGCTGCTGTTTATGCTTTCCCTGGCGGGAATTCCGCCCACGGCCGGCTTCATGGGAAAGTATTTTATTTTTCAGTCGCTGATTGAAACTCATCATCCGGTGTTCGCGGTATTTGCGGCGCTGTATATCGTGCCGGGGCTTTACTATTATTTTCGGGTGGTGGTGCATGCGTGGATTAAGAAGCCGGGCGATGCAGCGGTGCCGGTGATCAGCTATGCGCAACTGATTGCGCTTACGGTGGCCGCGTTTGTCACCCTGGCGGCGGGACTGTATCCTGAGCCGTTCACACGATTGGCGCGCTATGCCATTGGACAATAAAGAGCCTGACAAGCCGGAATTGTCGCCTGCGGGGAAACAGGTAAAGAATGATTCGCAGCAGTTTGCGATGGCGATGGAGTTGCCGTTTGTGATTGTGGCGGCGATTGGGGTGGGCGGTTTGATGGGGTACGGGCTGGATTATTGGCTGCACACCAAGCCGATTTTCATGATGATTTTTGGGGGATTGGGATTTGCGGTGGGGATTCGGGATGTGTTGCGGCGGATGGCGGATAAGTAGGGGCGCGGTGGTTTCGGGTAGTAGCGATTACGGTGAGCGAGGTTGCGTTGAAATCAAGCCGCGATCCCTCCGCTCCGCACGCGGCGTGCTCCGGTCGGGATGACTGCGAAACTCTACACGTAACAGCGACGTAGGGGGCACCCGGCTGAGGGTAAACGGATGACAGGCAATGGGTAACGGAACAAACGCGGCAGTGAATCTGGCTCCTTATGCTAAGTCGGAGAAGAGGATTGCGCAGCTTACTTTGGTGTTTGGGTTGTT
>JBAVNY010000251.1:0-2591 GCA_049691535.1 Candidatus Acidiferrum sp. | reverse complement strand
GTTTAGGCCAGGTCGAAGAGGAGGACTTCGGCGTCTTTGACGCCGGAGAGTTCCAGCTGCTTCTCTGCGGAGATGGCGGCGCCGTCGCCGGCTTCGAGTTGCGTGCCGTTGAGGGTGACGCTGCCGCGCATGACTTGAACGTAAGCGTGACGCTCGGGTTTCAAGGTGTGCTGCACCGCGTCGTGGGCGCCGAGGACCGTCGCGTAGAGTTCGTTGTCCTGACGGATTTTCACCGAGCCTTCGCGGCCGTCCGGCGAAACGAGCAGACGCAACTTGCCGCGCTTTTCTTCCTCAGAAAAATGCTTCTGATCGTACGTTGGTTTGTAGCCCTTCTTGTCCGGAAACATCCAGATCTGATACAGATGCACCGGCTCTTTTTCCGACGCGTTAAATTCGCTGTGCGCCACGCCCGTTCCCGCGCTCATGTATTGCACATCGCCCGGCTTGATGACTGAGCCATTGCCCATGCTGTCGCGATGCTCCAGCGCGCCTTCGAGCACGTAGGTGACGATTTCCATGTTTTTGTGCGGATGGGTGGGAAATCCGCCACCGCCGGCGACGCGGTCGTCATTCATGACGCGCAGCGTGCGGAATTGTACGTGATTGGGATCGAAATAATCGGCGAAAGAAAAGGTAAAGCGAGTGTTGAGCCAGCCGTGATCGGCGTGGCCGCGTTGGTCGCTCTTGAGAATGGTAATCATTGAGGAGCCTCCAGGAAAACTGTTCGACCGAGATAATACTCGTTATAACGACTATTGTCAAGAGGATGTATTCTGGATGGGCATCTGGCTGGTATGTGGTTTTGCGGACTAGAGTTAGAAGCAAAGACAGGAATTAACGCAGAGGGCACAGAGATCGGAGCGCAGAGGTCGCTGAGAGTTTGGCGATTCGTTCTACTTTGTCGCAAAAGTCGATGCCCTCAACGGCTAAAGCCGCATTTTGGCCGGGGTGGCGGCGCGGCTGAAGCCGTGCCCTGACGCCCGGATACCTCGAAGCGTGCAAGGCGGGACGAGTTGGGGTTGCGAACTTGCTGTGCCGGCGGGCAGCCGGCGCTACTAGGCTGATCGCCTCAGCGGCTAAAGCCGCTTGCGGTTGGCGTTGGTGGCGGCACGGCTGAAGCCGTGCCCGGACGCAGTTCTGGCACTGGATGGAGGAGGTACCGTTCTTGCGGGCAATTTCCACGGGTTGGCGCTTTGGTGTAAAGTGATAGGGCTGAGGCGCAGCGCGCCCAATTCGAGGTATTTCCGTATGGACTCTGCTCTACCTACGACGCAAGCAAATGCAGCCGAGACGTCTGGTTCGACCCGCCGCGACACGGTAACGATTACGGATAACCGCACCGGGAAATCGTATGAGATTCCGATCACGCACGACACGGTACGGGCGATGGACCTGCGGCAGATCAAGGTGAATGCGACGGATTTCGGGATGATGAGTTACGATCCGGCGTTCAATAACACGGCGGCGTGCATCAGCCGGGTTACGTATATCGACGGCGACGTAGGAATTTTGCGGTATCGCGGCTACCCGATCGAAGAGCTGGCGGAGAAATCGACGTATTTGGAAACGGCGTACCTGCTGCTGCACGGCGAATTGCCGACGGCGAACGAACTTCGCGATTTCCAACAGCACATTACGCAGCACACGTTCATTCATGAAAGCTTCAAGAAGTTGTTGGATGGCTTTCACTACGACGCGCATCCAATGGGCATGCTGATTTCCGCGCTGGCGGCGTTATCGACATTTTTCACGGACGCGAAGGATGTGCACAACGCGGAATCGCGGCGGAAACAAATGTATCGATTGATCGGGAAGATGCCGACGATCGCAGCGTTTTCGTACCGGCATTCGCTGGGCATGCCGTTCGTGTATCCGGACAACGATCTGAGTTATCCCGGAAATTTTCTGAACATGTTGTTTCGTACGAGTGAGACGCGGTATCGGCCGAATCCGACGCTGGAGCATGCGTTGGACGTGCTGTTCATTCTGCATGCGGACCATGAGCAGAATTGTTCGGCGAATACGGTGCGCGGCGTAGGGAGTTCGTATGTCGATCCGTATTGCGCGACCGCGGCGGCGACTGCGGCTTTGTACGGACCGCTGCACGGGGGCGCCAACGAAGAAGTGTTGCGGATGCTGATGGAAATTGGTTCGGTGCAGAAAGTGCCGGAGTTCATCAAGCGGGTGAAAGAAGGCGAAGTGAAGCTGATGGGCTTCGGTCACCGGATTTACAAGAATTACGACCCGCGCGCGCGGATCATCAAGCGCATTGCGTATGAAGTGTTTGATTTGATGGGGAAGAATCCATTGTTGGAGATCGCGCTGGAGTGCGAGCGAATTGCGTTGGAGGATGAATATTTTATCCGGCGCAAGCTTTATCCCAACGTGGATTTCTATACGGGATTGATTTACCAGTCGATGGGATTCCCGATGACGATGTTCCCGGTACTGTTCGCGATACCGCGGATGTCTGGTTGGCTGGCGCAGTGGGAAGAATTGTTGCTGGATCCGGAGCAGAAGATTGCGCGGCCGCGGCAGATTTATCTGGGACATGATACGCGGTCGTATGTTGGGATCGATCAGCGGCCGTA
>JBAVNY010000250.1:0-5135 GCA_049691535.1 Candidatus Acidiferrum sp. | reverse complement strand
GATTGAAGCGCGGTTGTAACAGAAGAGAAATGCTGGTCGGCTAGTTTCATTAGCCGGACCTTGAGCCCCGCAAGCGGTCCAATACTTCAAAAAGAGAGAAAGGTCGTTGACATGAGATTAAAGGCTGCAATTTTGTGCCTGGTCGCTGTTGCGCTGACCGGATCGGTGTATGCACAAGGCGATGATGGACATAAGGGAGTGCCACATCTCGATCACGTATTCGTGATCATGATGGAGAATCACGGGTACGGGCAGATCCTAAATAATCCGGACGCACCATTCATTAATGAGTTGGCAAAGTCCTCGGGCTATGCGACGAATTATTTTGCAGTGGGGCATCCAAGCTCGACGAACTATCTGGAAACGGTGGGCGGTTCGAACTTCGGGATTCGTTCGGATAATTACCCCGATTGGCACAGCGGGTCTTGCACGCCAAACATTGTGTCTCTTCAGACCGCAACCGACAATCCGGCAAGCCCACTTATTTGCCCGATCGCCGGCACCGGAACTGATGCGGCGACACCAGCGGTTGACTGCACCAACGAAGTACAGGCTACACCGCCGAACTGCTACTACGATTTGGATGGAACGCTGTCGATCGCAGCGGCGCCAACGGTTGGCAAGACCATTGCGGACCAATTGGTCGCGGTTGGGAAGAGTTGGAAGAGCTATCAGGAAAGCCTGCCTCCCGGCGGCGCCGATCGTGTGAACATAAGCGATGGATTCTTTACCAACAACACGGATTTCACACCGTATTTTCCTGGCTTCGCTTCCTGGTCAATTCAGAAAGTGAGCATCCCTGCGATTACGAACCAGACACAAGCGCAAAGCGACATCGTGTACTTGTACGCGGTGAAGCACAACCCATTTGTGTACTTCAAGAGCGTGCAGGAAGGCACCGGAGCGAACAGCTTGGCGAATGTGGTCGGATTTGATGGACCGAACGGCTTGTATGCGGATCTGGCGTCTGGCGAGGTGCCAAGCTTTTCGTTTATCGCGCCGAATCAGTGCAATGATCAACACGGACGCGGCAACGCGGGGCCATTCTGTAACTTCGACGCCGCGGACAACGGGACGCAAACGGGATTGAACGGAACGGAAATCTACCGCGGAGACGTAACCGTACAGACGATCGTAACGTCGATCAAGAAATCGCCAGCGTGGCGTGAAGGCCGGAATGCGCTGGTGGTGATGTGGGACGAAAACGACTACACCGCGACGCCAAACCATGTGTTGACTATTGTGGATACCAACTATGGCGACAAGGGAGTGACCAGTGGGCATTTCTACACGCACTTCTCGTTGCTGAAGACGATTGAAGCTGGGTTCGGGCTTCCCTGCCTGAATCATGCGTGCGATCCGGGCGTGAAGACCATGTCCGACCTGTTCGCACAGTAACGGGTTCGGAAAACAATTAGTTGTGGAGAGCCCCGGGCGGATAACTCCCCGGGGCTTTTTTTTGAGACAACGGTATTTCGATGGAGTGATTACGTGCGTCAAATTGCCTTGCGGCAAGAGGCGATGCTAGGCTCGAAAACGTGGGAGTAAAGCGCAGCAACACGGAAGCCACTCGTCAGGGATCGCTCTTTAAGGAGCCAGAAGCATTGGGCGAGGCTGGCGTTAATGTCCGCGGGAGCGAGGAGTGTATCGCGCGAGACCCACGGATCCGCGTCGGGACGTCTTCGTTTACCGCGACTGGTTGGGATAAGGCGTTTTACCCGTCGGGATTGCGGCAGCCGGAGTGGCTGTCGTATTACGCGACGAAATACGACACGGTGGAGGTTGACAGCACGTTTTATGGAACGCCAGCGCTGACCACAGTGCAAAAATGGGCGGCGAAAACACCACCAAGCTTCCTGTTTGCGGCGAAGATACCACAGGTGATTACGCACGAAAAAGTGCTGATTGATTGCGATGCGGAGTTCGCGGAGTATTTGCGGACCATGGACGGACTGGGAGACAAGCTCGGTCCGCTTCTGTTTCAATTTGGATATTTCAGTGAGCGGACCTTTCGAACACAAGCCGATTTTCTAGCGGTGTTGCAGCCATTTTTGAGGAAGCTGCCCAAGGGCTACCGATTCGCAGTGGAGATTCGCAATAAACAGTGGCTAGACGAGCGGTTCTTGGGTATGCTGCGGGACCATTCGGTGGCCTTGGCGCTGATCGATCACTCCTGGATGCCGCGGCCTTGGGAAACAAAGCAGCAACTCGATTGGGCCACTACAGACTGGACGTATGTGCGGTGGCTCGGTGATCGCAAGGAAATTGAGGCGGTCACGCAGAATCAATGGAATAAGACGGTCGTGAATCGCGAGAAGGATTTGACGGATTGGGCGGCAGTGTTTCGGCAGTTTGTAAGCAGGAACTTGCAGATCTACGCGTACGCAAATAATCACTACGCGGGATATGGGCCAGGAACGATCAAGCTGTTTTGGGAAGTGTACGATAAGAAGTGAGATGACAAAGAACCGTTTGTGACTAAACGCACAGACGGGTCGCCGCGGGTAATGCAATCTCGGCGATGAGACCTCTTCTGGATCAGGGCCAGACGCACCCCTTGCTGCACTCAACCCCAGAGGCTCCGCGGTAATCAACCAAGGGGGGCGGTGCGATGGTTCAAAGGCGAGCACGATCGCGGTTTTCGATGCGGCTTCCGGTGAGGCTTCGTGTGCTGGACGAGCCGGATGGTAGTCAAGGTGCGGCGGCGGAATTAAAGACGGAAACGATAAATATTTCTTCGCGCGGATTCTTTATGGAGCTTCCGCAGCGGGTGGGCGTGGGGAGATCGGTGGCGGTGTATTTGCGCGTGCCTACGGAGATTTCCGGAAGCGCGTTTTGCGAATGGCGCTGCACCGGACGGATTGTGCGCGAAGAGCCTTCCGGGGCTGACAATTTTGGGTACGGAGTGGAGATTGAGAAGGCTACGGCTCTGGAGCGTTAGCGGGCTTTGAAGCTGGAAGCGGAAATGAAGAAGCGCCGGATGCAGCGTGGATGCCTGCACCGTACAGTTTGGGATTGATTGACAAGCGTTAGGTGCGGCGGCTAACGTGCCAAGGACTGGAATCCAATCCACTGAAGGCACGTGTCCCTGCTCACTATGACGCCAGAAGCGAAGCACCTCGCGCAAAGCCCGACCGCACACAAGAGAGTAAGGAAGGCAGTGCTGCCCGCCGCCGGACTGGGCACCCGGTTTTTGCCCGCAACCAAAGCACAGCCCAAGGAAATGCTGACGGTAGTGGATAAGCCGCAGATTCAGTATGTGGCGGAAGAGTGCGTGGCGAGCGGAATCGAGCACATCATTATTGTTACTGGACGCGGCAAACAGTCGATTGAAGATCACTTTGATAATTCGCCGGAGTTGGAAAGATTTTTAGAAGAAAAAGGCAAGACCGACCTGCTGGAACTGGTGCGGAGCATCAGCAATCTGGTGCAGGTGAGCTATACGCGGCAGAAAGAGCCACTGGGGCTAGGACATGCAGTGCTGGTGGCAAAAGATCTGGTGGGGGACGAGCCGTTCGCGGTGCTGCTGGGCGACGTGCTGATTCCGGGGGCGAATCCAGCGACGAAGCAGTTGATTGAGGTGTATCACGCGACTGGAACGGGTGCGATTGCGGTGGAAGAAGTGCCGCGCGATAAGACGCAATTGTACGGAATCGTGGCAGGAGAGCCGGCGCCGCAGCCACCGTTTGGTGAGCGGTTGCTTCGAATTCGGGATCTGGTGGAAAAGCCAAAACCGGAAAATGCGCCTAGCAATCTGGCCATCACGGGAAGGTATGTGTTGCCGCCGGCGATTTTTGAGTGCCTGGAGAGAACAGTGCCGGGAGCAGGTGGAGAAAGTCAGTTGACGGATGGTTTGCGAATTCTGGCTAAAGAACAGGGATTGTGGGCGTTGATTTACGAAGGAATTTCGTATGACGCTGGGGATAAGTTGGGATTTCTAAAAGCTACCGTGGAGTTGGGAATGCAGAATCCGGAGTTTGGCGGGGCGTTCCGGAGCTATTTGAAGGGATTGAAGCTGTAGGAAGAGCGCCTCGTACCGTCGACCGGGGACGAGTTTAGTTTCAGTGCCACAATCCCTGCACTCCGCACCAAGCGTGCTCCGGTCGGGATGACATCAGGACGAGACTAATCTTTTTTCTTAGAGGGCTTTTTGTCTTTGGAGTCGGATGAGTTGGACGACTCTTTCGACGAACTTTTTGAAGAAGATTCCTTTGAGGCGGAGTCCTTGCCGGAGTCCTTCGAAGAGGAATCTTTCGAACTAGACGAATCTTGGGAATCGGACTTCCCTGCTGCGGCGCTTTCGCTGGTTGACGACTTCTTTCCTGCGTAGTCGGTAACGTACCAGCCAGAACCTTTAAATTGAATCGCGGAAGAAGAGACCAAGCGTTCCACTTTGCCTCCGCAGTGCGGGCACTTCTTGAGGTGGGGACCGTTTACATTTTCGATTTTCTCGGTGCGGCGATGGCACTTCTCGCATTCATATTCGTACAACGGCACTGGCAACCCTCCTGAAGATGATGGAAAAACGTGATTATAGCATGCGCGGGGTGAGGCTTTGCGACGCGTGCTAGACTCGCTGCAGGTGAGTGCGGCAATGGAATCGGAAAAGGAACAATTCGCGGGTGAGTCTGGGGCGGCGCGACGGGGCTGCTTGTATCTGGTAGCAACGCCGATTGGAAACCTGGAAGACATTACGCTGCGGGCGCTGCGGGTGTTGAAGGAAGTGGACCAAATTGCCTGTGAAGACACGCGGCATACGCTGAAGTTGCTGAATCATTATGAAATTCATAAGCCGCTGGTTAGTTATCACGAGCACAACGAGATCACGCGGGCGGCGGAACTGGTACATGCGCTGGAACAAGGGGCGTCGATTGCATTGGTGAGTGATGCGGGGATGCCATTGGTGAGTGATCCGGGGCATCGATTGGTGGCG
The DNA here is from genome assembly GCA_049691535.1 of Candidatus Acidiferrum sp. GTDB lineage: Bacteria > Acidobacteriota > Terriglobia > Acidiferrales > UBA7541 > Acidiferrum. Next base: position 202 of record JBAVNY010000250.1, on the reverse strand, counting down.
CTGGCGATACGGCATCACGTGCCGGTGGTGCCAATTCCGGGAGCTTCGGCACTGGTGGCGGCGCTGGCGGCTTCGGGATTGCCGAATGAGGAGTTTTTATTTGTGGGATTTTTGCCGCCGCGGAGTGGGGAGAGACGACGGGCGCTGGAGCGTTTGCGGATTGAAGATCGGACGCTGATTTTTTACGAGGCGCCACACCGGA
>JBAVNY010000249.1:0-2285 GCA_049691535.1 Candidatus Acidiferrum sp. | reverse complement strand
AAGGGCGAGGTCGGTGGTTCAAGTCCACCCAGGCCAACCATTTACTTTCAGCAGGTTAACGAGCGTCTTCCCACAAATCCCAGACGCGAGGTGATGCCCTGAGCAGGCACGTGCGAGGGGTGTAGCGCTGGATATGGGGGACGGCTGACAATTCGCGATCCGGTTCTCCTGCTCTGTAACTTTTTTTCGGTCGGTTAATCTGACGGGTATCGTCACGAACCTATCCGAGATGGAGTCACTCCGCAATGAACCCGTCCTTTCTACACGGCCCGAAACGTCCCTCCGTTAAGCTTGTGCGCTTTGGTTTTACATTCTTAGTTTCTTCCCTATTCCTCTCGATGGTGTTTTCTACGTCCGCACAGGGCCAAACTCCGGCTGTCGGCCAAATCGCGCCCGATTTTACCCTGCAAACAACGAAGGGCCAGACTGTCAATCTTTCCACCCAGACCGGCAAAGGCACGACAGTGCTCATCTTTCTTCGCGGCTATCCGGGTTATCAATGCCCGTTCTGCCAGAAACAAGCTCACGACTTTATCACCCATGCCGCGGACTTTGCGGCGAAAAAGGCGAATGTGTTGTTGGTCTATCCAGGACCACCGGCGGATCTCGATCAGCACGCCCGGGAATTTCTGGCTAAGCAAGCCGCGCTCCCCTCGAATGTGGTTCTGGTAACGGATCCAGACTACAAAGCCACCAATCTATACAGCTTGCGCTGGGATGCGCCCAACGAGACGGCGTATCCAACTACGTTCATTCTTGATCGCAGCCGCAAGGTTCTGTTCCAAAAGATCAGCCGAAGCCATGGCGATCGCACTACCGCCAGCGAAATACTCGGGAGTCTTCCGTCGCAAAAGTGAAAACCGATGTCAAGCCTTCGGGAGCTTCGAGGCCAGGACGTCGACTTTCTCTATGGACGGCGGTTGGGAAAATAGATCGGCGGCTTGGGCCATCAAAGCGGCCGCAACGCGACCAGCAAGATGGGCTTGCCGGCCAGCTTCGTCGGGAAATGCATCAAAAATACCGAAGGTCGAAGGACCCAGGCGTATCCCAAACCACGCGATCGTCGCTGGCTCTTCCTGAACAATGGGCAATCCTTGCCGCAGGAATTCGGCGACTTCCGCTTCTTTCCCTGCTTTTGCTTCCAAGCGAACAAACAGAGCTACTTTCACATCGTTGTTGTTTCCCATAGCATCTTTCTCCTTTTTGCCTTTCAAACTCGTTGACGCCAACTCCCTACAGTCGACGGCGAGTGGATGCGCTCTTACGTATAGTCGGCAGCGGCCTGTGTTCTCGCGCCGGGGCGGCTGTAGCAGGCCACGACGCGAGGGCCGCAGTGATTGCGCTGTATAAATCCTTACGTTTAGCTCCCGACTGAGCTTCGACGGCTAATCCCCATGCAAGGATTGCGATATAGCGCGCGAGCGTCTCGGGATCAGCATTTATTGGAAATTCGTCGGTGCCATGGGCTTTGGCGAAGCGTTTGCGCAGTTTGACGGTAAGCGCGCCCCGCAGATTTGCCAGCCAGGCGCGAACTCGATCGTCTCCCGCGCAAGGAAGACTACTGTTGAGAGCGAGACAGCCGGGTGCGTGAGATGGGCCGGTGAGGACGTCGGCATAACCGTAGAGAAATCTTTCGGTCACACCTCGCACGGTCGGCTCCCGAATCGCCGCCTCAAGAAGTTCCAGCTGAACAGCGTAATAGCGCTCGATGACTTTTCGGAAGAGCTTTTCCTTGTTGCCAAAGGCAAAGTAGAAGCTAGGCGCGGTGATGCGCATGGCGCCGATCAGATCACTGAGCGATGTGCCTTCGTAGCCCTTCCGCCAAAAGAGCTCAGTCGCCACCTGGATGGCTTCATCGATGTCGAATTCGCGTGGACGTCCCATAGTTAGTCCTCATTATTCTATACCACGTGCTACACAACATTGACAGCCGCCGTGCGGATACTATATCGTGCACTATAGAACTGCTGGGGCAGATGACGGACCCCGGCACTGCCGGTCAAGAATCAGGTTGCGATTCGTGTTAGCGCGAGCACACAGTTTCTCGGAGGTCGGAAATGCTTTCAAAGGACGTTGCTGTTCTGGTGGTGGATGGCGTGGTTAAGCTTCCTCCAGAAGCAAACGGTGCCGTCGTTGTTGGCGGTTCGAATGCCACGGCTTACGCGGCGTATTTCTCGGCCAGAGCTGGTGTTCGCGCTGCCATACATCATGACTGCGGCATCGGTCGGGATGAGGCGGGGGTCAGAGGTCTGCCTTGGGCGGACCAGCATGGCATGGCTATGGCG
>JBAVNY010000248.1:0-10007 GCA_049691535.1 Candidatus Acidiferrum sp. | reverse complement strand
AAATAAAGATATGGACGCAGGCACGGCTATCGAAAGTGGCGGCGTGGAACTCTCCTTCGGCCAGAATGTTCAGGTGCTCAACAATTCCGTGCAGACCTTAAACGCTCCCACCGGTGAAGTCGGCGATGGCGAAGCCATCATGAACCAGACTTCCAACACTCCGGACGTCTTGGACGCCGGTAGCGCCACCGCGGTCTCCTCCACCACCATTACCGACACCGCTGCTCTCTGGGGCCCCGTCACCGCTTCTCGCATGGGCCAATTTCCTGAAGTTGTCGGCATCTTAACCGGCAGTGCCGCTGGTCAGTGGCGCTCTATTCAATCCATCAACACCGGCTCCAAGACCATTACCGTCAGCCAGCCCTTCAGTCCCGTTCCCGAAGTTGGCAGCCTCTACACCATCTTCGTCTGGACGCTCATGAACGCCACCATTCAGGGCAACACGCTTACCGACAATCCCAATGGCATTGCGTTGTGGGATGGCTGCTACAACTGCACCGTCCAGAACAACACCCTCGTCAACTCCCGCGGCATCCTGCTCCGCACCGTCGACGAGTTCCTCGACAAGTCCATCTATCCTGAAGGCCGGCGCGTGCACATGATGGCCATCGACGACAAGATTCTCAACAACACCGTCTCTAATACCTTGGGCGTGCGTCCCGCATTCGTGGCTCTCAATGCCGAAGCTTTTGCCACCGACTATTACAAAGGCTTGGGCCAGTTCAATATTCAGGTTGGCGGAAACATCGTCAATCCTTATCCCGCAAATCCCAGCCAGGTGTATCCCAACAACGAAATTTCCCAAGACGGCCTGTTCCCCTGCTTCTTCTTTGGCCCCGCTCCGGTCAAAGATCCGCTCACCACCGTCTTCCAGAACATTAATTTCTGGAATAATTCCCAAACCATCTCCGTCACTTACGTCCCGGGATTCCTGCCACTCGCCACCTGGTCCTGTACCACCCAATCCGCTCCATAGTTCTCCGCGTTTTGTCCTGCAACTTTTCAACACACCTCCGGCACTGCCAATGCGCTGCCGCGTCCATTCGCGCGCGACACGCCGCTGCTTAGCCGAACCGTTTGCCCTGGTTATTTGGGGAAAGCTTCCGAGAGGAAAAGATGTTTAGAGCGGGTGGGAACGAGCAGGGAACTAAGATGGAAATTTAGAAGCAACAATTACAACGCGACTGGTTCAAATGCGCTCCCCGATTGGCCACGCGTAGCTGCTTTTGTAGATTCACTCTGTGTCGCCGCCTCATTCGTTTTCGGCATAATCAGCGGCAACCCGGCAACGTGATGTAGCGCCGCTCTCAATCCGCGAACGTCTTCTTCGAACGACCACTGATTAATCCGCAGCAAACTTCGATAGCCCATCTCGCGCCGCACGTCCGCATTTTCCAGAACATTCTCCAACGCGCCACGCAATGCCACAACATCTCGTGCTCGAAACACCCTGCCGTTCACTCCATCCGTTATCAGATCAGGCTGGCTGCCCACTTCGTCCGACACCACAATCGCTTTGCCCGCATTCATTACTTCATTCACGATCAGCCCAAATGGCTCGTGCACCGAGGGCAACACAAACACGTCACAAAGATCGAAGTATTGCGCCAATTTCGACTGGTTTTGAAATCCCAGAAATCGCACGCCCGTCTCACCCGATTCCAGCACTCGCGCCTCGCACCTGGCCCGTTCGTTTCCATCGCCCACAATCAGCAAGTATGGCTTCTTGCCATCAGCTCCCGCCTTCATCCCAATGTACGCCTCAATCAAGTCGATGCACCGCTTGCGCTCCATCAGCTTCGAAGCGTACAAAATCACCCGTCGACCCTCCTCCAGATTCAGTTGTTCACGAAATTCTTCGCGCGAATCGCTGGCCAGCGCGGCCGTCCGCTGAAAATACGCGTTGTCTACCGCATACGGCACCATGAACGACGGAAATTTCGCTCCCAGATAATATTCCCAATACTCGCGATTCCGGCTGCTGATCGGCAGCACTGCCGCTATGAACTGGCGCATGATCGCAAAGTACGCCCGCTTCATCTCCAATCGGAGCATCGATCGCGGGTGATCGATCAACGTACCCTCCGCGCGTTCCATCACCGGAATCCCCAGCAACTTCGCCGCCGCCATCGCCACCATGCTGTTCACGTTCCAATAGCCATGCAGCCAGATCGCGTCAAACTTTTCCTTCTTGAACGCCTGGTAAAATCCGCGATTGATTGGCGCCGCGAAGCTGGCCTTCGTCGATCGCCGCAGCGCCGGAAGAAATTCGTGCTCGTAGCCTTCCAGCAGCGGCACATCCCACTTCACATGGATCCCGCCAAAGCCTTCATCCTCGTAGCCCTTCGCCGAATAGTCCGCACAGAAAAAAACCTTCAACTCAATATCCGGCTCTTGCGCCAATCGCCGCAGCAACGGTGCCTGATACTGGATCGGATGACTCACCACGTAGGCCAGACGAAATTTTCTCTGCGCTTGCATCCTCAGATCCGTTACCCTTCAATCGCGGCGGCCGCCGTGAACAGGCCGGTTCCGCGCCTGGGTTCCGCTAAAGAATTTACTTGGGCCCGTTCCGGGTTCAGCACCCCACAAAGTATCTGCGACAATACCGCCTCGTTTGTCGTGTTGTTCTTCAGACAGCGGCTTCTTCCACTCATCGCCAACCGCATTCGCCTCGCTTCGTCTCCCAAGAGTTCCAGGCACTTCGCCGCGCACTCCTCCGGACTGCTCCAGAACACCGCCTCTTCTCCCTCTTTGTAAAGCTCCGTATGTTCATCGGTGCGCTGCGCACAGAAAACTCCGCCGAGGTACGGAATCTCGAACGACCGCGTCGTCACCGTATCTCGATTTTCTTTGGAAAGCAGGCCCAGATTCACCTTGGCACACTGAATCGCCCGCGCGTAATCCTCTTCATACACGCTTCCGTCGCGCCACGCCACACGCAATGCCGGCCACTCCGGCGCCTTCTGCCAACGGTCTCCATAAATCGATAGCGGGACGCCCAACGCCAACAGTCGCTCCATGAACGGCCCACGCTCCGGCATCCACGTCCCGATGAACGACACTTCGCTGCCCCATTTTTGAAAGTCTTCTCTTCGCACGCTTCGCGGCGCATGCGCAATTTCGTCCGCGGATCGGTGCACTCGCAAAACATCGCGCGCACCCGCCGCGAACGCTTCATCAACGTTGCAATCCCGCACCACCACGAGCAAGTCGTAGAAAGGCACCGCTGCCCGGTACAACCGCCAATGTTGTCCGTCCCGCTTTCCATATGGATCGTCGATGTTGTAATTAACGATCGTTCCATACCGCTCCTTCAGTTCACGCACCAGCGATGGCCCGAGCAAATCTCCAGAGTCTACAAACACCAGATCAAATTGAGTTTTTGGCAAACTTGCCAGCAGTCCCCGCCGTACCCGATTCTCAAAAAATAATCCGCCAGTTTGCCAACTCCAAATTCGTGAGAATCGTCCATCCGGTAGAAATCTCTCCGGCTCGACAATCAACACTTCATGTCCAAGCCGCCGCAACGCCAGCGCCCGGTGCCGCGACGTTCCCGAATCTCCGCCTACATACAAAATGGACAACGATCTCAAGACGCAACCGCCTCCGAGAATATTTTGTACATGGTCTCGCCGTATCGCTCCCAGCCTCCCAGCGTCTTCACTCGCTGCAACGCCGCATCACTCATCCTGATCCGCAGTTCGCGATCGTCGGCTAGCGTTTGCAATCGATCGGCAATTGCTCCGCTATCCCGGATCGGCACGATGAACCCTTCCCGGCCATCCGTAAACAGGTCGTACGCCCCGGTATTCTGCGATGCAATCACCGGACATCCGCACGCCATCGCTTGCGCCTGCACCAGTCCCAATCCATCTTCGACACTCGGCAGCACCATCACGTGACTTCGACTCATGAACTCCTTCAGCTTCTGCTGCGGCACGTGCCCGGTAACATTAATGCGCGAATCGCGCCTCAAGCCTGCCACCAGCTCTTGCAGTTCCGGCAACACCGAGCCCACCAGCGTCAGCCGCTTGCGCTTGCAATTCAGTTTCTCGAATGCCTCCAGTAGGTAATTGATCCCTTTTCTGATCGATATTCCGCCCACAAACAAAATGTGAAAACTGCTGTCCGATCGTGGCGCGCACGGGTAGAACGCACTTAGGTCCACGCCATATGGCGCCAGTCTCAACTTCTTGCGCGGCACCCCCGACCCCACAAACGAGTCAAACGCAAACGTGGAAGGAACCGTAATTACATCTGCGAGCTGATATTCCGCTTCTTCACGCTCAATCACTCGCGGATCAATCCCGGAAAAAGCTATCCCCCTGTGCCGATACTCTTCGCGCAGAATCCGGTCCTGAACCCGTATATGACTTGATCCTCGGTCACAAACATATTTCGCTCCGCGCGATTGAGCCACTCGCCCGGAACGCAATCCGCTTCCCGAAAGTCCGCAGAAAACATCGCAGGATCCTAGCCGCGACGCCACGTAGCGGTCAAACCATTCTTTGTCTTGCCATTCCCACATCAGCCGCGCCGGCGTAAAACTCGGCGCAAATCGCATGTACGGCGCGTGCAGAAATGGAAATGTCTTCACGCTCTTTCTGGGCAGTCGTTCGTGCTTCAGTTTGAACCACGGATAGCCGGAAAAGATCGCTGTCAGCGCGCCGCGGCTGTGCATTTCCCGCGCCAGATCAAAACTATGAAACTTCCCAAGTGTTGAGAGAGCTATTTTCATCGAAAGTCGGAGTCAGTCCTTAAAAGTGAGAGTAATAAGTAATGAGTGAAGCAAAAAGTCGCGCCGGCCTGTTTAACTACCTAGCAATAAATGATTCGGTCTTGCGCTAGAGGACTACCTGTTTTTCTTAGCTACCGAATTCCCCGAAGTCTTTCGATGCGCCGGAGTGCTTCCTTTTTTCGCCGGTGCCTTCGCTGCTGTTTTCGACGCCGTTGCGTGCGCATGATTCGGCGTCTGAAATGCTGAAGTGCTGCGCGTCAATCCTTGCTGTTTGCTTCCAAATGGCGACGCTCCAGGTTCTCTCTTAAAAGGTGAGCTGGCACTTGCTTGCACATTCGTTCCCGGGGATCGTGCCAGTTCTCCGTGTGCCCCGGCCCCGGCAGCCGGCGAATACCCGTTTTTGTTCGCAGCGTTTTTCTCTGGTTTCAGCCCGCTATTGCCCGTCGCAAGTGTCGCTGACTCGGATGAACCTGCCAAGTTGCTTTGTGCGGTGCCCGCACTTCGCTCCACTTTGCCGTGCGCAATCGATGTTCCCGAATTTGCACGCGTCGCCCATGTCGTCGAACTGGTCGGCTTCGCTCCAACTCGCTGTGTTCCCTCTGTATTTCCCCTGGCTTCATCTACTCCCGCATGCACCGAAGCGTCCACGGAATCCACCCGAACATTTACCGCATCCACTTCTTGTGCTCGCATTCTTGTACCGCAACAACTGCCCACTACAAGCCACAGCACCAACCGCGTGCTTATCTTGGTCACATCGGGCGTATTGCCTTTTTTCATAAATGAGAGTCAGTCCGTAGCACAGTCATCCTTGGCTGTGCTCTCAATACGAACGCAACCTAGACTCGCTTTGCACTCGCCAATGGCAACAGGTCTTGATACCGCAGCATCAGCGACACCAGCTTGCGTGCCGACCAATATCTCGGCACATATCGTTTCGGCTCCGAAATACACCGGAAAAACCAGCCCAGATAAAAACGATCTGCCCACATCGGAATATGCACCTGGTCTCCACTCAAAAACGCAATTGCCGCCCCGATGCAATGGATTGCCGGAAGCCACTGCAAATTGTGTTTGAGATAAAGACCCAGTCTCTCCTGAGTGCCACCACCAATCGTCACAATGATGTGCCGCGGTTTGCGCTCGTCCAAAATTCGCAACAGGGTCTCATCCTCAATCGTCGACCCATACATCGGCGCCAGATACACATCATCTGGCAACACGTCCACGCCTTGCCCTGCGAGCCATGCCATATTCTTGGCAGCACTCTCTCTACTCGCCATGATCCAGAAAGTTCCGCCAACCTTTCGAACTTCCGGCTCCTTTAACAACTCCACCAGGTATTCCAGCCCAGACAGTCGCCGTATGTTGTCCTTCATTACAAAGTTCCACACCATCACCATCAGCGAACTATCCGTTATCGCCACGTCCGCGCCCAACAGCGCATCACGGTACGCAGTATCTTCTGGCAGATTCTTCAAGGCGGGCGCCGCGGGCACAACCACCAGTCCACCATGGCGCACCAATGCGATCGCCTCTTGCGCTCCGCCCACAAAGAATCGGATTCCCAGGATCGTCCGAAAATTTCCAGCTCGATCTGCCGATACCGTATCCGTATCCATGCTCATTTTCCTTCCAGCACCAGCATCTCGTTTTCAATCCACTCATAGGTCCGTGCGATTCCGTCTTTCAACCGGATCGACGGTTCCCAGCCCAGATATTTCTTGATTCGCGTATTGTCACTGTTGCGTCCGTTCACGCCTTTAGGTGCGCCCAGATCGTAATTTCTCTTCAGCTTGACGCCCGCACACTCTTCCACGATGTCCACCAGTTGATTGATGGTCACCAGTTCGTTGCTACCCAGATTTATCGGCTCGAGAATGTCGCTATCAAAAATCTTGTGTATGCCTTCAACGCAATCGTCGATGTACATGAAGCTGCGCGTTTGATGACCGTTTCCCCAACTCTCAATTTCGTGCTTGCTGCTCAACTTCGCTTGAATCACCTTTCGGCAGATTGCCGCAGGAGCTTTCTCGCGCCCGCCACTCCACGTTCCCAGCGGACCATACACGTTATGAAACCGCGCCATCCGGCACTCCAGCCCAAAATCCTCTTTAAAATGCCGGCACATCCGTTCACTGAATAATTTTTCCCAGCCGTAGCCGTCCTCCGGCATTCCCGGGTACGCATCCTCTTCCTTCAACGCCACCACATCCGGGCTAGTTTGTTTATCGGCGTTATACACGCAAGCCGAAGACGAATAGAAGAATCGCTCCACGCCCTGATCTTTCGCCGCCATCAACATGTGCGTGTTGATCAGCACGCTCAGCATGCACAGCGCGCGATTGTTCTCGATGAATCCCATTCCGCCCATATCTGCTGCGAGTTGGTACACATCATCGATTCCTTCGGTCGCCAGATAGCAACTGTTCTTGTCTTTTAGATCCAGCGACAGATTCTCGACGCCGGGAGTGATCTGGTTCCATTCTTCAATCGGCTTGATATCCACCGCGCGTATCTGCGTCGCACCGTTCTCCTGCAGACTTTTCACCAGGTGCCCCCCGATGAAACCTCCGCCACCGCAAACAACTACTTTTCGGCCTTCGAGCTTCATTGTGAAGAGTCCTCCATGAATTTAATTGCGGAAAAAGGGTCTTACTTGAAGAACTACGAGAAGTTCCCCAGCCTCAGTGACACAACATCTGGCCTAATTAAGAGTCGGTGTGAACAACATGGAATTGCGTTGCCTTGCGGAGTTAATCGTCAGATCCAGAATTCGTGATCAGGTTCTTTACGTCTACGGCACCTACATTGCCGAATGGCTCGCTCGCCGCTCCGAACTCGTTTGCTTTTTCCCAAGCGGCCTGTTCCTTCGTCTTCAGCACAATCATGTATTCATAAAAGGACTGCAGCATCGCGTATCGGAAACCTTCCGGGCCATCTAGAATCCCGCCCTTCAACAAATACAGCGTAAGAAATTTGATAGCCGGGCGGCCCGGCAATCGGTAAAACAATTCCTTCTGATGGAATCTCCGCTCATTGAAATCTTTACCGAAAAGAGCTTGGCTCAGCCTCAACCCGCGACTCGCCGCTCGATTTCTTACAGTCTGTTGCGCTTCCAATGTGCTGTAGCTGTTATGTCGGCTCAGCCAGTCGCTCATCCCCTTGCTGAAGGGGTAGTGATCCAGAAATCCACCCAATTCTCCCACCGGTCCGTCTGGTATCGACACCGGATTTATCAGTCGTTCGTACCGAATCTTTTCCGGACGAAACAGCCGTAAATAATACGCACTCGTCTGCACATGTTTCAGCCAGCGCTTACCCCAAAAATCTCGACGCCGTATTCGAAACGCAACGAATTCCCCCGGGGCTTCCACGGCCTTTCGCATACTCGTGCGCAACTCACTCGTCACCCGCTCGTCTGCGTCCAGATGCAGCACCCACCGATGTTTAAACGGAATATTCGCCAGCGCCCAGTTCTTGTGCTCCGCTTCATTTCCGCCAAAAAGCTGGCCCTTAGTTCCTCGCGACGTCCGAACCACCACGTTCGCCCCAGCAGTCCGCGCAATCGCCACCGTCGCATCGGTGCTGCCTGAATCCAAAACATGAACGTCATCCGACCAACGCACCGACTCCAGGCACCCCGCGACATTCTGTTCTTCGTTTTTTGTCAGGATCAATACCGATATCATGCTGAGCTCAAGGTTTCGGAGATTGTTGGTGCCGCAGAACTCTAGTTTTTACCTTGCGCGCCGGAACACCGGCATACACCGTCCACGGCTCCAGATCCTTTGTAGCGATTCCGCCCAATGCCAAGATTGCGCCCGTCCCCACCGACACTCCGGGCTGCACCGTAGCCCGCGCACAAACCCACGCATACGCTCCAACAAAAACGGGAAACGCAATCAGCGGGAATCCCGGATCCTCATAGTCGTGTGTGGCACCGCAAAGATAAGCTTGCTGCGATATGATCGCGTGGCTTCCTAATTCAATTCGCTCCGGATTGTAAATGATCGCCTCATCCGCAATCGTCGCCTGATCCCCGCATACCAGATTCCACGGTGCCCAGATTCTCGCCTTCGGACAGATGTGCACGTTCGGCCCCAGCTTGGCCCCGAAACACCGCAGCAAAAAAGCTCGCCATGCATGCGCTGGCCGCGGCGACGTTCGAAACAAAATCGCATACACGCATCCCCATAACGCCCGCAGCAGCCGGTTGCTCAATGAAAACGCCGGCACCAGATAGGGATCGACGCTTCCTGCCGACACTCCCGGTATATTCACTTGATTGTTCCCAATGACGCTTGACATGGTTGCTCTGTCCAGGCTTTCGAGAGTATCTAATCCAAAACTTTCGCACCAGTTTCCAGAGTAGGCGGCTCGCTCGAGTGCCACTTCGACCGCCAGTACTGCCGCCAGCGTTTATTCAATCGATCCAGTCTCAATCCTTCTTGTGCTTGCCGTCCGACTTCCCGTACTGCTTGCGTGATTCCGAAAAAAAGATTTAGTTCGATTCCTCGTAATGTCGGCGCATAGACGTGCACGGTGCCTTCTTCATTTCTCTCGCAGCCCAGTCGCCGGTTGTGCTCCTGGTCGCCTTCGCCCAGATTCACCTGCTGCGCTCCCGCCGCCGCAAGATTCTCAAATGCCATTGCCGTCAACACCGATCCCACCGAATAGCGCGCAAAATTCGGATGGTACCCGGTGCGCTGGCAGTAAAACGTGCCTTTATGAAGTTGTCCCAGCAGATACGCGCAAGGCTGCCCGCCGACATACAAAACGAAAATCCGCAGCCACCCATTTCTTGCAAACGCCCGATACGCTTCCAGACTCGGCAGAATGTCCGTGAATCCTACGCCCAGAGAATGCTGCCACGCCGCGGCGCTTACCTTCTCGATATCCGCCAGCCCGGCGTTAAGTTCACTCAGATCCGAGAAACTTTTAAACGTCACCCCGCCGGGAAACGCCTTCTGCAAGTTCAACGTTTTGCGTCGCGCCTCGCGCCGCATTTTTCCCGAGAACAACGTGAATCGCTTTCCCGCGGGCACCTCTCTAGACTCCGCTAGCGTCACCCTCGAATACGAGAACGTGTGCGGAACACGCACACCGGTCAGTAATCCAGGTATCTGCGACACTTCGCGAAAAAGTTGCCCGTCAAGTGCCAGCCGCCTGAAGCACAGCAGGTCTACTTCGCCTTTCAAAGTCTTCGCAAGCTGATTGATCATCAATTTCTTAACTTCCGGTGTGGCCGGGCCCAGTAATCCGT
>JBAVNY010000247.1:0-2626 GCA_049691535.1 Candidatus Acidiferrum sp. | reverse complement strand
TCCGTCCGAACTGATTCAGCAGATTCGGTCCGTCCGTGCCACTTTTCTTTCCGCACAGGGATTGCCCCTGCCTCCAATCGCCAGGGAAGTGCAAAGGAAAGAAGGAATCGAGTCAGCGTACATCGTCACCTTGTGGTCCAAAGAAAAGATCGTCGGCGGACTGGGCGTTGGAAGCCGTACGGCTCGCGAATTCTCCGCCGCAGATATCAGTCTCTTAATTGCTGTCGGCAGCCAGTTAGCAAGTGCTGTCGAACGCAATCAGTTGTATGAAGAAACGCGTCAAGCCTACGAGAATTTGCGTCGCGCTCAGGAACAATTGCTCCACAGCGAAAAATTAGCTGCCGTAGGCCAACTTATTTCCGGCGTGGCTCACGAGTTAAACAACCCCCTCACTGCGATTCTCGGATATAGCCAACTGTTAGGCTCTAGCGGGCAAGTTGGTCCGCAAGCGATTTCGTACTCGGAAAAACTGTACAAGCAGGCGCAGCGCACGCATCGTATCGTCCAAAACTTGCTGAGCTTTGCGCGGCAGCACAAGCCCGAACGCGTCCCGGTTCGACTCAACGCAATCGTGGAAGACACCCTGGCCTTGCGCGATTACGACTTACGCATGAGCCAAATTCGCGTTCATCTGGAACTCGCCACCGATCTTCCGCAAACCGCCGCGGACCCTCATCAACTGCAACAGGTTTTCCTAAATTTGATCAACAACGCGGTCGACGCCATCCTTGAAACCGGCGGCGATGGTGACTTGCGCGTGCGCAGCGGAGTGGATGGCAAGAATTTGTTTGTCGAGTTTACCGACAGCGGCACCGGAGTAAAAGATGCCTCTCGTGTATTCGATCCCTTCTACACCACCAAGCCAGTTGGAAAGGGAACTGGGTTGGGCCTGAGCATCTGTTACGGCATCATCACCGAGCACGGTGGCACTATCCAGGTCAGGAATGAAACTCCATCCGGCGCCACCTTTCGTGTCGAGCTTCCTCTGCTTGGGAATGGCAACGGCAACGGCGCTGCCATCCAAGTACCAGTCAAAGCGAACGTGGTGCGTGGCGCCCGGATTCTTGTAGTCGACACCGATGACTCAGTCCTCGAAACCGTAGCAGGTCTGTTGCGTAGCAACGATTTCATCGTGAAGACCACGAAATCGCTTGCCGACGCACGCAAGTTCTTTGCCGCTGAGGAATTTGATCTGGTGCTGGCTGACTGGCAACTGGCGGTAGGCGAGGCGCCCTCCACGCCGAAGGATGTTAAATCAGGCCCGCTCGGCCTGGGCTTTCGTATTCTCTGGATGAGCGCCGTGGCGCCCGCAGCGGCAACGCACGCTTGGTTGGTCGCTGCGGATTCGGATGTCTTGCAAAAGCCATTTCCGTCGGCAGACTTGCTGGCCGCTGTAGACGCCAAGCTACAACGGGTCGCCGCGCCCTTGCTCTAGCATCGAAGGAATTTCCGCTGCCAGCGCCGCTCGTTCCCCAATCCGCGAAGTCGCCGCCTCCACTCGTACCGCCATTCCGCTGGCAATTTCCGCTAGGGTGCCGAATCCGCCCCACGGAGTCAGCCCCAACCTCAGCCTCCATCTCAACAATGTGCAACAAAACGCAAAACGCGCACTCAGTTTGAGCCGCTCCCATTCCTGCATCGGCGTTACGTCCGGTGCCATCGTGGCCAGCAGCCCTGCAGCCTCCAGTAAAGTTTCGAAATCCTCTTGTAGCACGTCCAAATATTGGTTCGCAATCCGCCGGCGTTCCCGTTGAACTCGCTGCACCAGCGCCGCATCACCGTTCCTTTTAAGGAACGCCACATCATCAGGTCGCAACGCCTGCAGCATTTGCGGAAGCCGGCAGTAGTGCCGCTCTTCGGTCAGCGATTTTAGTATTTCGTCCGGTGAATGCTGCTTATGGTTATGGGGACGAACCGACCAGAAAAGCAAGCCAAACAGCACCAGCGCCGCGAAAAGGAAAAGTAGCAGCGTCACGCTCACGGCCGGTGATCCTCCGACTGAAGAAGGTGCTCCAAGTGATCATGTAATGTGCGCAGCCGCATATTCAGTTGGCTCGACAGCTTTATATAGTATTCCGGGGATACGAACACAGAGTTCCCGACGCGTTTTTCCACCGGATACGTTCCTACCGCATGAATCCAGATCAGTACGCTCGCAAAAAACGTCAGGATGCCCAGGAAATTCCAGAAGTTCGAATATGCGCCCAGCCAATTTTCGAACAGTGAATAATTGACCACCGAAAAACACGAGAATAGGAAGAATCCGAGAGCCATCGACCGCTCTAGCGGATGCACCGGAATGCGGTAATACCGCGCAAAAAGTAGCAGCGTGACAATGAAGGAAGCGATCGCCAACTGTAGTCCGCGTTCCGTACTCATCGCCATCAAGTGCCAATCTTGGTGCCGCGCCAAAAATGAATAGGCCAGCACCATGGCACTAATGAATAGAAGCACCCGCTTTGCCAGTGCCCAAATCCCTGCGTAGCCTGACAACAAACGTCGCGCTATCTCAAAGCTGGCCAGCCACCGCGCGCATGTCAGCAGGCCTTGGCTTCCCCAACCCACATACCAGGCCGTGGCGCTCTGGAATGTCCAACGTCGGTACACTGCAAACATCGCTACCGAC
>JBAVNY010000246.1:0-2132 GCA_049691535.1 Candidatus Acidiferrum sp. | reverse complement strand
CGGAAGCACTGATCGACCCCCCTTTCGTGCTTCTGGGAGACCATTATGTCCGACTCATCATCAATCCGAAACCGTAGGCCCGTAGGCTGCGAACTGGAATTTATGTACACCTGCTCTTATTTCTGTCGCTGAGTATTCCGGCTCCTGGAGCCCTGGGGCAACACTGTGGCGACAGATCGTACCGGGAGGCGGTGAGACTGATGCGTGCCCTGTATCCTGAACTTAAAGGGCAGGGTTCGATGTTAGACTTTCTCTCTCACCCCTATTTAGATTCCGATACTTTTCCGTCCCACCATACCAGTTTATGCAAGAGCCATCATGCATGATTCTTGGTCAATCCAATTAACTGTTCTGTCGCTTACGCGTCTTTTTGCCGTCGGCTTGCCATCCGTGCCGCTAGATTTGGGCCCGAAACCGACGATGCGATTTGGACGGTGAGCGAAAAACACAATGATGGAATCTAGGTCGTGGAGAAGAACGAGGGGCCATTGAGGGGCCAATAAGGATTCCATTGCGTTTCCTATTGTTCCTTTTCAATGCCTTAGCGTTCCCCATCATTCCTTCCAACTCCTTGAAATTCCGCCCGGTAGTGTTTTCGATCCCCACCGCCCCTACCAAGTATCTTCTTGATGGGTCGACACTTAGCAAAAACATGCGGGGGCAAAAAGGGGCAGATTCGGCCGATGCTCCGGTTCCGTTTTTCTTTTCAGCGGCACGGGTGACAACCGGACGCTCCATTTCAGTGTCGAATCGATTTTTCCGCGAACGCCGTATCTGGCCCGTGTCCGCCACTTGGGCAATAAGGCCGTCTACAAAGATTGCCTGCATCATCGGATCAAAGTGCGCAAAGCCTCCAACATCGACTAGGACACGTTCAGGGCGCTCTTACGGCAGGCGGCGCGCTAACGCTAACCTCTCGTACCCGCAGCACTCGCGGCCCGTCCTCAGGGCTGAATGACGGGCAACCCTTCCGTAATCCGATGAATGATGGCTTGGCAACAAGCCTGGCCATAGTCCATGTTGCGTTCCGCCTAAGTCTTGGCTACAATGTAGGTACGTTTCTACATTAAGGACAGCTTTCATGGTCACTACCAAACTATCCAGCCGGGAGTTTAATCAGGACACAAGCAGGGCGAAGAGAGCGGCCAAACGTGGTCCTGTCTTCATCACTGACCGAGGCCGTCCGTCTCACGTGTTGCTTACTGTTGAGGAATACCAGAAGCTCACGGAGGGGCAGAAGAGCATTGTGGACCTGCTGGGAATGCCGCAGGCCGCTGAAGTTGAATTTGAGCCGCCTCGCATGAAAGACAATCTCCACCAGCCGACAGATTTGTCCTGATGTATCTCCTCGATACCAATGTAGTTTCCGAGTTAAGAAAAGCGAAGAAGGCAGATCGCGGCGTCAGAATGTGGGCCCAGGCGCTTCCTGCCGAGAGCCTCTATCTATGTGCGATTTCAATATTGGAATTGGAGATAGGAATCCTCCTCATCGAGCGGCGGGACCGGAAGCAGGGCGCGGTCCTTCGAGCCTGGATGGATGGCCATGTTTTGCCCGCGTTCGACGGCCGCATCCTTGCGATCGATACTACTGTTGCCCAACGGTGCGCCGCGCTCCACGTGCCCAGTCCTCGCTCCGATCGTGATGCTCTCATCGCGGCCACTGCCCTCGTTCACGGCATGACGGTTGTGACCCGAAATGTGGATCACTTTCAGCCCACAGGTGTGGCCGTAATTAACCCCTGGCAATCCTGAACTTTGACAAGAAACGCGAGCTTGAATGGAGGTTGTAGGTTTCTACCCACGCCGCAGAGTATTGATCTCGTTCGCGTACTTGAACTTAATGAATTGTCGAGGCGGCAGACGGCGGCGGTTGGATCTTGATTACGCCAAGTCATTTGCTAGCAACAGATCCAACATCCATACTGCGGCCTGTCCGCCGTAAATCACCGCGAATTCAAAGGGTGCCCGGGTTCGATCCCCACCGCCCCTACCAACATCTCCTTCCTGAATAATCATTTGCAGAATGTCGAGGAGCCACTAACGCTAGCCACCTGCGCTGGTAACATTAGACGAGCAACTTTGCTGTTTGCTTCTCGCAATGCAATTGGAACCGCCTGCGTGTAGATATACAC
>JBAVNY010000245.1:0-2002 GCA_049691535.1 Candidatus Acidiferrum sp. | reverse complement strand
CATTCACGCCGCCTCTCTCCAAATCATGCCGCATGAAGCGGAAATAGTCGCAGTTGCTTCTCCGACTCCGGGCAATGCTGCCGCGTTCGCGAAGAGATTCAACATCCCACGCATATTTACCGACTACCGCGAGATGCTGAAAGAGCGCGACATCGAAATGGTGAGCATCTGCGCGCCGAACAGTCTCCACGCGCAAATGACCAAAGACATTGCTGCGGCAGGCAAGCACATCGTTTGCGAGAAGCCTCTGGCCATGACCATTGCCGAAGGCGAAGAGATGATCGCCGCCGCCAAGCGCCACGGCGTTCTCTTGATGTATGGCGAAGAACTTCTTTTCACGCCAAAATATTTGAAGGCCAAGGAAATGGCCGACGCTGGCGCCTTCGGCAAAATCTATCTCGTAAAGCAAAGCGAAAAACACTTCGGCCCGCACAGCGACTGGTTTTGGGATGTAAATCGCTCCGGTGGCGGCGCCTTCATGGACCTCGGCTGCCACGGGATCGCGTTTTCGTACTGGTTTCTGGGCCGCTCGCCGATCACGTCGGTCTATTGCCAGATGGGCACCCACGTTCACGGGCATAAAACCAAAGCGGAAGACGATTGCCTCTGCATCCTCGAATTCGCTAACGGCGCGACTGCGTTGATCGAAAACAGTTGGGCGCGCCGCGGCGGCATGGACGATCGCATCGAAGTCTTCGGGGCAGACGGCGAAACCTACGCCAACCTGCACATGGGCAACGCGCTGGCCACCTACAGTGAAAATGGCTACGGCTACGCAGTCGAAAAAGCGCCGACGACGAAGGGCTGGAGCTATCCGGTGTTTGAAGAGCTCTGGAACTAAGGCACGCCGCAAGAGCTTACCCATTTTGCTCGTTGCGTCCGCGGCAAAGAGAAACCGCAATCGACCGGCGAGGACGGCTTGGTCGTGCTGCACGCCCTGTACGCGGGCTACGCTTCGGCAGGTGAAGGCCGCAAGATCGCGATGCCGTTCAACGCTCCCAACGCGAAGAAGCCCATCGACCTTTGGCTCAACGGTTCCGCATACCGGCAAGCCGCTCATTGATGACCAAAAAGAATAAGCACCGGAACTTGCTCGAATCACGACAGGAGGCAATGGCGTGCTCTTACAGATGAGGCTCCGGCTGTCGGTGATGATGTTCTTCGAGTACTTCATCTGGGGCGTCTGGTACGTTACGCTGGGCACCTGGCTCGGGCAGACTCTCCACTTCTCTGGAGAGCAGGTCGGCCTCGTTTACGGCACAAATGCATTGGGAGCGGTCCTCTCACCATTTTTCGTCGGCTTGATGGCCGATGAACTCTTCGCCAACCAGCGCCTGCTCGCTGCCCTCCACGCGATCGGCGGTGTCCTTCTCTGGTTCGCATCGACACAAACCGGTTTCAGCTCGATGTACGTCGTGCTCCTCGCCTACTCGCTCTGCTACATGCCGACGATGGCGCTCAGCAACGCGGTCGCTTTTCGCCAGATGAAAGACCCCAAGCAGGATTTCGGGTCGATTCGCGTTCTCGGCACTTTCGGCTGGATCGTCGCAGGACTCGTCATCGGCTCTCTGATTCCCAGGGTCTTCACCGGCCATGCTGTTGAAGCGACAGCCATTCCGGTCCGCGTCGCCGCGATTTTTTCGTTCATCATGGCCGTTTACAGCCTTACGCTGCCAGACACCCCACCGCTCCGCAAAGGCCACGGTTTCAAGCTCAGCAATATTTTTCCTGCTGAAGCCTTTGCTCTTTTCAAAGATCGTAACTTCGCGGTCTTCGCCATCGCATCGTTTCTGATTTGCATCCCGCTTCAGTTCTACTACGCCTTCACGAATCCCTTCCTGAATGAGATCGGGGTCCAAAACGCGGTTGGCAAGATGACCCTGGGCCAGTTTTCTGAGCTGCTCTTCATGCTCACGCTGCCGTTCTTCTTCAAGCGGGTCGGCGTGAAATACACGCTGGTGCTCGGCATGTTGGCATGGTTCGTACGGTATCTCTGCTTTGG
>JBAVNY010000244.1:0-7272 GCA_049691535.1 Candidatus Acidiferrum sp. | reverse complement strand
CCCTGATTCCGCCGGCTTACAAACAGCGACACCAGCGATCCCACTCCCGCCGAGTCCAGGAACGTCACTCCGCTCATATCCAGGATGATTTGTTGCGTCGGCTCCGGCCGCAGCTTCTGGATGAACTCGCTCACCGTCTCCAGGCTCAACTTCCCTTTGGCTTCGTACACGCCCACGGATTCTGTGCTGATCGGCAATTTGTCTAAATCGAGTTTAGCTGGTTGCATAAGCCATCAAAAGTAACGCAGTTCGCTGCGAGTCACATTAACAGCCATTAACATACGCCGCGCACTCATTTTTGCACAGCTCTGTTTCAAAATGGAACGGTCCTCCCCATTTTTTCTTTTTATTTCTCTGATTACTCTTGACGCATCTTTATCTATCGAGCTCCCGTACCTTCAGTTTCCTCTTTTTCCACATCGCATTTCCGCCGAAACCGTCCTCTCGGCAAAGGAAGTCTGGTATGACTCTCGTTGCCCGTGCGCGCCGTCCGCACTCCGCTTGGTGTCTCTCTCTTCGAATTTTTATCCTGACCGTGAATTTGTGTTTTCTCATGATTGCCGCCGCGCGTGCCCAGACCACCCAGCCCGTGCTCTTCGCCGTTTCTACCGCAAATCATCAATATTCATTCACGCCGCTAGCCGCAGGAGTCCGCACCACCACACTGCTCATCACCGATAACGCCGCCAATTCTCCGCAGTCCATCACTGTCAGCGGCACCGGCACATCCACCGCTCCCGGCAATCCCACCATCGCCGGCACCACCACCGCGTCCCTCTCCGCTGGCCAGCCCGCGCAATTCAATTTGACCGCCTCCGCAGGCCCAACTTTACCGGCACACTCACCTTCGCGTGTTCCGGCGCGCCCTTCATGTCCACCCGCACAACGCGCCCGCCACCGTCTCCATAATCAACGGCGCATCCGTTCCCTTCATCGTCTCCATCACCAGCACCGCCGCGGCCGGCACGATGTCTTCTCCGTTCGCACCTAGTTATCCGACATTCCCCTCCACGCAAACATCCGCCGCGGTCTTCCTCGCCCTCCTCAGCGCCTTCTGCCTCTTTCAACTCGCAGCAAGCCGCCGCCACATCGCAACAGCGCATTACCCACATGCACTTCGCACCGTAGCCGCAGCCTCCTTCCTCGCCGCCATCCTCGCTTCCGGCATAGCCTGCGGTGGTGCAAGCGGCAGCAGCACTCCGCAACGCCAGGCCGATCCCGCTCCCACCACGCTAAGCGCCACAGCCACGCCGCTCCTGCAAGCCGCCGGCGGCACTTTCTCCACCGGCTATTCCACCGTCACCATCACCGACGCCACTTCCGGCGCATCGATCTACTTCACCACCGACGGTTCCGCGCCCATCGCCAACTCTCCGCTCTACTCCGCCCCACTCACCGTGAACACCTCCGGCACCACCATCCAAGCAATCTCCACCGCCCCAAGCTATTCCAACAGTGCCGTCGCCACCGCCAGTTATAAATTTCAAACGCCCTCCGGCACTTTCCCCATTACCCTGATGCCCACCGCAACCGTCACCGGCTCGGCAAAACAAACCCAACTCAGCCCCATCACTCTGACCCTGACAGTAAAATAAAAAAGCCGCAGCTCATTCGCCGCGGCCATTGCCCTAATTTACCGATTGTGTTTGCTTCGTGGCCTGGAACTCCTGCCCCTCACGACACGCAATAAGTCACACCCGCTCAGGCAGCTTGCGGTTCAAACAGCGCCGTCCGCATCGAAATGCTTCCAAATTCCATTCCCTCATACGGGTGACTCACCGCATCGTTCTCGTCTGTGCTCCCCACGCAATACAAAACCGGCGCGTAGTGCTCCAGCGTCGGATGTGCCTCGCCCAGCAACGTTTCCCCCCACTTCTCCGGCTCCGCCAGCGTCTTCACGTCGCGGGTGTCCAACGCTTTCTTCACCTTGGCATCAAACTCTTCCGCCCACGGGTACGCCGACCCCGGCATATTCCAATTGATGCGCCGCAAATTGTGCACCAGATTTCCGCTGCCCAGAATCAGCACGCCTCGCTCTCGCAGCTCCCGCAACTCGCTCCCCAGTTCCACGTGCTCCGCAAACGTCCTCGCATGGTCCAGGCTCAACTGAAACACCGGCACGTCCGCCTGCGGATAAATATGCCGCAACACGCTCCACGCCCCGTGATCCAATCCCCATTTATGGTCCGTCTCCAGGTGATTCTCCAATGCCGGCCGCTTGGCCTCTTTCGGCGCACCCGGCGCGGGATATTGCACCTCAAACAGCGGCGGTGGGAACCCATAGAAATCATGGATCGTTTTCGGCCAAGCCTCCGCATTCACTTGGCTACCCCGTGTTACCCAGTGCGCCGACACCACACAAACCGCCTTCGGCTTTGGCAACTTCGTTCGCAGCTTCTCCAACGACTTGGTGAACGCATTCTCCTCGATCGCGTTCATCGGCGAGCCGTGCCCCACAAAAAGAACCGGCATCTTCATTTGCCAGCACCCCTCCCGAGCGAAAGCCCATTCTACGAAATCCTCGCAGAGAAAAACTCATTTTCGTGTAACCATCCGCGTTTCCCGCGCCTCAAATATGGTGACAGCAGAATTTATGCAAAATCGCCCCGTTTTGCGTTACTCTGCGTGCCGTCTTTCTCGGATCCTGCATCCGACATTTTCCCAGCTGATGATCCGGAACGCCCAGGGGTCACGCATGAAGCGCGTTGCACGTTCTCTTTTCTCGCTATTGCTCGCCAGTATTTTCGCCAGCGCATCCTTCGCCTCACATCGAACCGCCGCTCCCGCCCGTCCGGCCGCTTCCTTCCCTAAGCCCGCCGTCGACCAACCTGTCGCCTCCTCCAAGGGGCAAGACACCGCGGTACTTTCCGGCGGCTGCTTTTGGGGCGTGCAAGCCGTTTTCCAGCATACTCGCGGCGTGATTTCCGCCACCTCCGGCTATGCGGGCGGCGATGCCGATTCCGCGCACTATGAAATTGTCGGCACCGGAAATACCGGCCACGCCGAAAGCGTGAAAATCGTTTACGACCCCTCGCAAATCACCTACGGCCAGATTCTCATGATCTTTTTTTCCGTCGCCCACAATCCCACCGAACTCAACAAGCAAGGCCCGGACTGGGGCACTCAATATCGTTCCTCGATTTTTTATTCGGGAGACCAGCAAAAGAAAATTGCCGAAGCCTACATCGCGCAACTGGAAACCGCGAAAGTCTATCCGCAGAAAATTGTCACGCAGGTGGTTCCGCTGAAAGGTTTCTACCCTGCCGAAGCCTATCATCAGGACTACCTCAAACATCATCCCGACAATCCCTACATTGTGATCAACGATCAGCCCAAGCTCGCCAATCTCCGCAAGCAGTTTCCCGACCTCTATCGCGAATACTAAATATCGTTCCGCCGACGTTGACCAAATATCTTGTCGCCGTCTCTATTTGTCTGGCCGCTCCGTCACAATTTTCCCCGCGGCTCCCGGCAACGGTGTCTTGTTCTCCGTAAAATCCAAATTTTCCAGCAGGCTGTCCAAATTTGCATAAGCGTAAATCGTCGGCGCATGGTTCTGCATCAACCCACCTGTATCCGCCGTCGGCCCATAATTACTGTGCAGATCGCGTCCCAGCATCCGGAGCATAGCCATCTGCTGTCCACGATGGTGTGACGTGTGCGCAATGCGCCGTGTCACCACCCAGGCCATTGACCGCTTCACATCAAAAAACGAAGTCTCGCTTTCCCACCACGCATCGTTCTTCCGCTGCAACACCGTCAAGCGCTTCCCGCTGTCTTCCACGTATTGCTGCACAAATCCTTCCCGCGTCTCGATCGCCGGCAAAGGCGGCGCTCCCACATCAATCTTCAGCATGGTGCGAAACCACAAATCTTCGCTCACGCATTGATGCACCATCTGCTCGTGTACGCTTCGTCCCCGCGCATCATCCGTTCGCGGTCGTACCCCCATATCCGTCTCGCTAAATTCCGTCCACACGCTTACCACTTTCAGCCGCTCGGTCGCGTAGGTCTCCACCAGAAATTCATATCTCACGTCCCACCTCGCAAACTCACCGTCTCGCTAACTTCAAGAGCATCCGCGCTTTCGATGCTCTTCGCATCCCTCTCGGTTTATTACAATTTATTACAGTTTTGTGTCTTGACGGCGCCAACTCCCGGGCGTAAACAAACTACTCTGCGCGCAGCGTTCGTCTTCTCCCTGCCCCGTGCCTTTACCAACTGCGCCAACATCCCAAATTCCGCAAAGGAGATTCATATGTCCAAAGTGCAAGCCATTCCTGAGGGGTATCACACCATTACGCCGGCCCTGGTGTGTAAGAATTGCGTCAAAGCCATCGACTTTTACAAGCAGGTATTTCAAGCCAAGGAACTCTCCCGTATGCCCATGCCCGACAATAAAATCGGCCACGCCGAACTTCAGATTGGCGATTCGCGCTTGATGCTCAGCGATGAATTTCCGGGTATGGCCTCCGCTCCCAATGGCGGGCCTTCCAGCTATTCTCTATTCATCTACACCGAAAACGTCGATGTCCTTTTCGATCGCGCTGTGAAGGCCGGTAGTACCGTCGAAATGCCTCTTCAGAATCAGTTCTGGGGAGATCGCTATGGCAAGGTGCGTGATCCTTTCGGTCACGTATGGGGCTTGGCGCAGCACGTCGAAGACGTCGCGCCCGAAGATATGGACCGCCGCATGAAGGCCGCCATGGAGCAGATGAGCAAAACCGCCGGCAAGAGTTAAAGCGCTCTTCAACCTAACATAACGAAGTATTTCTTCTATTCGCGCAGGTTCCGTTTCGCCCGGGCCCCGTCTCTGCTCAGAGAGGCGGGGCTTGCCCGTATCACTCTCCGCATTCCGCACGCATCTCTACAGAAGTAACTCTACTCGGTGAGATGCGCGCGCATGAGCAATCCGTTTCGTATTTTGTTGGTGGGTGCTACTGGGACACTCGGCCGGGCCATCGCCACCGAACTTGGCGAACGTCACAAAATTATTTTCGCGGGACGTACCAACGCCGACGTGATCCTCGATATTTCCGACGCGGAAAGTGTACGCATCGCGCTGCAAAAAGCCGGCGAACTCGACGCCGTAGTCTGCGCCGCAGGTGAAGTGGCTTTCGCCCCTCTCGCCGACTTCCGTCCTGCCCCACTCGGCGATTCCCTTTACACTCTCGGTTTGAAAAATAAATTGCTGGGCCAGGTCAATCTCGCACTGGCCGCACGCGACGTCTTATCCGATCGCGGCTCCATTACCCTGATCTCCGGCATTCTCAGCCAACAGCCCATCGCCGCCGGAACCTCCGCCAGTATGGTCAATGGTGCCCTCGAATCTTTCACTCGCGCCGCCGCCATCGAAATGCCTCGCGGCATCCGCATTAACTGTGTCAGCCCCACCGTTCTGACCGAATCGATGCCGAAATTCGCCCCATATTTTCGTGGATTTGAACCGGTCGCGGCGGCACGTGCCGCTCTCGCCTTCAGCCGCAGTGTCGAAGGCCTGGAGACCGGCCAGATTTATCGCGTCGAGTAGTCGGTCAACGCTCAATGGAATGCCCGAGAGGTTCGAGGTCGCACAAAGACTTCGCAACGCGCTCTCTCAACTCAGACTCCGCGATCCACGGTCGATTGGTCCGCCGCAGGTCAATGTCAGGCTCGTAGTCGTCGGCATCACCGTGCGGCCTCAGAATGAGTTCGCGAGCACCTTCGTCAGGCAGATTGGCCCGTCGCTTATTGAAGCCGAAGAAGGCTTTAGTGTATTGGTCTACGTCGATCTTTCCAGCCAAATAGTCTGCCATCAAGCGCATATAGTCCCGAGCGCCGACTTCGCCACGGCTTTCCATTGCCCCTCGCTCACACTACGGCAGGAATTCTACTTTTCCTTCAATCGGCCACAACCACGCCGCACCGCGTACTCCACTAGCATCCCCATGCTTCGCCACCACAATCGGCGTGTCCGCTTCCCTTCCAAAAACGTAATCTTTCAACCGGTTCGGCACGTTTTTATACAGGCGCGGCACCTGCGATACGCCGCCTCCCAAAACGATAATGTCCGGATCCAGAATATTTACGATTTGCGCCAAGCTTCGCGTCAGCCGGTCTTCATACCGCTCCAGGCAGGCCATTGCCTCTGCATCGCCCGCCTCGCACTTGGCAATAATTTCTTTTCCCCTCAGCGCCGTTTTTGTCGCGCGCTGATAATCCGCTTCCAGCCCCGTCCCCGAAATCCACGTCTCGATGCAGCCCTTGAATCCGCAGTAGCAATCCACTCCCGGATATTCGTCCTTCTTCATCCACGGCAAAGTGGTGTGGCCCCACTCACCCGCCACGCCGTTGCGCCCGTTGTGCACCCGCCCCTCAACCGCTAGCCCCCCGCCGCATCCCGTTCCCAGCACTACCGCGAATACCACCCGCTTCCCTGCTCCCGCACCGTCCGTCGCCTCCGATACCGCCAGGCAATTCGCATCATTCGCGCAGCGCACTTCGCGCCCCAACGCCTTACTCAAATCCTTGTCGAACGGTTTGCCGATCATCCACGTCGAATTCGCGTTCTTCACCGTATGCGTCAGCAGCGACATCGTTCCCGGTATGCCCACGCCCACCGTCGCGGTGCGATGCAATTCCTTCTCAATCGCCTCCACGCCTTCCTTGATCGCCCGCACTGTCCCGTCGTAATCCTGTCGCGGTGTGGCCACCCGATGCCGGTGCAATTCGCGCCCATCTTTTTCCAGCGCAACGAACTCAATCTTCGTCCCGCCTAAATCCACTCCCACACGCACTCTATTCTTTTGGTCGTTCGCTAGTTCCGCTGTCATGGCGGGATGATTCTACTCTCGTTTCGCCCTTTTGCACCGTGATTTACCCGCAAGCACCTAACAAAGCGCGCTGCTACTAACACGCGCGGGATGTGCAATCGCATTCCAAAAGAAAAAGCCCCGCAAGTTCCGCCGCCGGACGCCCGCAGGGCCTTTCCTCAATCACGATTTAGAAGTGAAATCCGAGCTCCACGGTCTCAGCTCTCGGCGTCACATAGTGCGTCCCGCTAAAGGTCGACAGGAAGTTATACAACGCATATTTGTTCGTGAGATTGATTACCGTAAACCGCAGACTCCACTTATATCGGTCCCCATTGAACAAATTATCCTCTCCCACAGCAATATCGAACAAATGCCGTGGATCGATACGTGCCGGGTTGTGATCATCATTTTGCGTGCCCGGCTTCGGAATCTGCACCAATTTCGATCCGTACAAATTCCCGGGACACGTAGTCAGCGG
>JBAVNY010000243.1:0-1868 GCA_049691535.1 Candidatus Acidiferrum sp. | reverse complement strand
GTTAAATGAAGTTGATCAAACGAACGGGACCTGGATGAACAGGGAACTACGCTGGGCCGCGAATCGTGTTCCTCGCCTAATTAGCCATGAACGAACGAGACGAAAACGGGCAACGGGTACAGACCTGGAGCAAGCGCCTCCTAGCTGCGTTCACGCCATGCGCAAAACAGAGCACCGCGGAAGCGATGCGTGGATGCGCCCGGGGGGAGATAGGCGTGAGTCGCGAAAAAGCTGTAGTTAGTTTGCGAGCTGGGAGTTGGAGGGACTGTATGGGCGCGCGAAAGAGGCGTCAACGAAAAAAGAGTACAGGGGAGGAGTACAGGTGCGGGTCAAAGAGTTAAGGGCGAATAAACAAATAATCAATTAACAATAAAGTACAAGTGTTCCATACCCCTCGGGTATTCAACTAGGAAGAATGCAGCGTCTTCCGTATTCGAAGTGAGAATACCGGTGTGCATAATTCACTCAGTCAAACCAGCCAGGGCCCAACCGAATATTCAGCCAAATAGCGGTTATGGCATCGCCCCGTCACGTGAAAACCTGGAGGGATACTCAAATGTCGAAGAAGCAAGTACCGATCATGCTTGCCATGATTTTGTGTGGAGCGTATCCGGTGTTGGCCCAGCGACCGGAGCAAGAACATCCGTCACAGGAGAGTCACCCGGCGCAAGCGCCACCGTCGCACCAGCAGGCGACGCCTAAAGCAAATCAGGGCCACGTGCCACCTCCGCCACCGAAGCGCGAGAGCCAGCCGCCTCGACAGCCGGAAAACGGTCAAGCTAATCGGGGGCAGATGCCACAAGAAAACCGCGCAGATAACAACCGACCGGTAGACCGGCAAGATAATCGGCCCGAGAGTCATCAAGGAACAGAAACGCGGCAGGAAAATGTGCGCCCGCACGTAGACAACAATCAGTGGTACGGGCACGACCAGAACGATGCGCGGTACCGGGTTTCGAATGCTTATGAACACGGCCATTTCGAACATTACGGGCAACAGTATCGCTACGGCGTGGAACGGGTTGATCGCGATCATCACCGGTTCTGGTTTCCCGGCGGATATTACTGGCAGGTAGCGGATTGGGATTGGCCGGTGGCGGCGGATTGGTGCTGGAACTGTGGAGACGATTTTGTGGTGTATGAAGATCCGGATCATCCAGGATGGTATCTGGTCTACAACGTGAATACCGGGGAGTACGTTCACGCGCAATACATGGGAAGTTAAGCGACTGAGCGGCGTTTAGAAGTACCTATTCAACCAACAACAAATAGCTGACGGTTTCGATCGCGAGAGGTAGCGGCAGAAATTAGCCGCCCAATCGTGGTGTGGACGATCGGTAAGTGCGTGCGCGGGCGAGGTGCGGGCGGAGGTGCTGGTGAAGTGAATCGTTCGTGGGCGCAGTTTTTTGGAAATTTTTTCGGGCCGACCCTGGGGAAAAAATTCAAAAAAGAAATGAGGAATCGCTCCATGAGAATGGCAGTCATCGCAGTGTTTGCAGTGGCAATGCTCGCAGGCGCAGTGCAGGCGCAAGCTCCCACGGTAACGTTGACCAACGGCTCCCAGCCGGTTCCGTTCTCTTGTAATACCTATCCGAATTACAACCACGAAGTGCTTTGTTACAACCTGACTTTGCGAGATGCGGAGGGGACAGGGCAAGGCATGCTGACTTTTTATGCGTACGTGAAGAGTGACGGCACATTTACCGGCGTAATTAATGAATACGATAATAGTGGAGCGCTGGTTTTTGCGTCGACGGATTGGATCGGAAAGAATGGCACCGGAAGGTTTGATGGAGATTTCACCGGGCCATTCAGCGCAAAGTTGCCGAGTGGGACGATCATTACGGGAACGCTGAATGAGACGGTGA
>JBAVNY010000242.1:0-2288 GCA_049691535.1 Candidatus Acidiferrum sp. | reverse complement strand
GTGCCCCCGCGCCGTAAATTTCACTGCGAATTGGTGTTTAGACTTCAGGAAAGCTTGCTCGACATCGGTGTGGATGCGGGTCCGGTTCCCATCCGAGTGGGCAGCGCTGCCAGAACAGCCGGCAACTCCACGCGAAACACCGCCCCGGCACTCGACCCGTTGTAGCAGTTAATCTTCCCGCCATGCTCGCGCACAATTCCGTAACAAATACTTAGCCCGAGTCCGGTCCCTTTGCCCACAGGCTTAGTGGTATAAAAAGGATCGAACACTCGATTCGGCTCGCGAATCCCCGGCCCGGAATCCGAGAAGAACACCACAACGTTCCCGCGCTCCCGCTGTGTTTTGATCACCAGCACTCCGCCGCCCGTTTCCGTCATCGCGTCCAGAGCGTTACTCACAATGTTGAAGAACACTTGCATCAATTGATTGTTATCTCCGCGTACCGCTGGCAGCACCGATTCCAATTGCAAATCAATTCGCGATCCGCCGCTGTGCAGGTCAAGTGCGCGTAGTTGGACCGCATTGGCCACCACCGTGTTGATATCCAGAAGTGTCTTCTCCGCGGGAACCTGCCGCGCGAAACTCAGCAGATTCTGCACCAGGTTGCTGGTGCGTCGCGCTTGCTCGCGTATTTTCGCAGCGGTCGCGCGCGTCCGTTCCGGCAGCGAAGAGTCATCCGCAAGCAAATCGGAATATCCCAGAATTGCCGTCAGGGGATTATTAATTTCGTGCGCTGCCCCGGCCGCCAATTGTCCCAACGAAACCAGCTTCTCCGACTGCACCATCTGCGCTTGCAATCTTTGCAGATTCTCAATCGAAGACTCAGACCGGGCCAGCAGCCGGGCGCGATCCGCATCCGCCAGATGCGTCCGCAAAAACACCAACAAGGCCAACGGCAACGCGGCCACCAGGGTTGCCGTCAAACGAAAATCACGCACTGCCAACGTGTCGTGTTCCACGCGCAGCGCGTACAGCGCAAACAGCGGAAGTGACATCACGGCCGCCATCGCGAAACGCGTCGCCCAGATACTATCCAGACTGGGCCGGTCACTCTCCGAGGTCTCCCTGATATCCGAAGGTGCATCGAGCTCTTTGCGTTTCTGGTAGGCGATGATTCCCGCCAGCGCGTACCAGAAAAACACGCTAACCAGCGACAGGTCGTACCAACTCCCCGTGTAATATTCGTTCCGCGACACGGCCAAATTGGTTATCAGCGAGCCGGCCATGTACAGCGCCGATGCTCCAAACAGATGAAGGTATACGGTGCGCCATGCTCCGCTCGATCGCAGCGCCAGCAAAGCAAAGCCAGTGATGATGATGCCGTACTGCACATTCACCAATATGTTGTAGTTGTGGTCGTAGATGGTTTGCGTCGGCGTGGCATACATCCATGGCAGCACCACAAACACATACAAAAACGTCCACCACGTCAGCAGCAGTCCAAAGTCCAGATAGCCAAGACCCATGCGCAGTTCGTCGCTACGGCGGTGCGGCCGCAGCGCCAGGGCCGCAATCAGCGGTATGCCCCGCAAGAAGAAGATGATGTCGCCGGCGAACAGCCCGGGCATCTCCTGACGTAAGTAAACTTCGTAGTAGGTCCACTGAAATTGCCCCAACATCCACATTGAGCAACTCAGCGCCAGCAGCATCCAGAATAAATTGCGACGCCAGTGCGGCGTGCCCGCATTCATCAGCAGGCCGGCGTTCGCCAGCAGGGGCACAAAGCATTGCGCGAGATCACCAAATGTCGTGAGGGGCATCCCCGGTCGCAGATAATGCGACAGAGCCGCATATAAGACCAGAAAGGCAAACCAGGTTCCTACAAACCAATAGATGAGCCGAGACTTGGGCATAACCGTTTGAACCATTCTAGGTGTTTGTCTTCTACGTAGGGCGCCCATCAATGGCCAGTGATAGCTAAAACATAACCGCTTAGGGTCTCCCGTTAAGTTGACCGCTACCATCGTTATGGATGACGATGAATCGCGTGAACTTCAGAGTCCAACGACTCGCTTTTGTGCCGGTATCCTCGATTACATCGGCTCGCGTCCCTTGCACCAGCCGCGCGCCGCTGCCTCGCGTGTGTTCGCCATGCTGACGCCGAAGAGTCTCTTGCGGCTCACAACGCCCCCCTATTTGTTTCAGCCTCTGCAGGTCTTCCGCAGGTTGCGTCTCGAGTATTTCTGGCGCTCCAGGAACGAAGCGCTGGTGCTCCTGCCATGGGGCCTGCCTATCAAAATCAACCCGCAAGAAGCCGTGGGACATGAGATCGCCGCCCAGGGAGTCTA
>JBAVNY010000241.1:0-2599 GCA_049691535.1 Candidatus Acidiferrum sp. | reverse complement strand
CGCCAGCGGAGTGAGGAAACCGTCCCGTCTCACTACCGATGCTTGTAAATAATTTCGTCAATCATCCCGTATTCCTTCGCTTGCTCGGGATTCATGATGTAATCGCGCTCGACGTCTTTCTCAATTTTTTCGACCGTCTGTCCGGAATGCTTGGACAGAATTGCGTTAATGGTCGTCCGCATCCGCAAAATTTCTTTAGCGTGCAGATCAATGTCTGTCGCTTGGCCGCCTAGTCCGCTCATCCACGGCTGGTGGATCAAAATCCGCGCGTTCGGCAGGGCAAAGCGCTTCTTTGGAGAACCGCCGGCCAACAACACAGCGGCAATCGATGCGGCTTGGCCCACGCAGGTGGTTACCACGTCGGGCTTCACGAATTGCATGGTGTCGTAGATGGCAAAGCCGGCGGTAATCGAGCCGCCCGGTGAGTTGATATACAGCTGAATGTCTTTCTCCGGGTCTTCGGCTTGCAGAAACAGCATCTGAGCGGTCGCCAGATTCGCAACATGGTCATCAATGGGCGTGCCGATGAAGATGATATGTTCTTTCAGCAACCGCGAATAGATATCGTAGGCGCGCTCGCCCCGGCTGGTTTGTTCCACGACCATCGGAATTAGAGTGGTCGCACGATAAGACGGTTCGTCGTAGTTTTTCATGTGAGAAATTGGCTCGCAGGAGCGGGGTTCACTTCGCTTCGGTGCTGGCTGCAGCGGCGGCTACTGTCTTGACTTTCGCATTCTGCGCCAGCCAATCTACAGTTTTGTCACTTCGCAGCTTCGCTTTCATCCTATCGAGCGTCCCTTGCTTTGTCAAACGAGCTCGAATTACTTCCCCTGATTCGCCACTATGCGTCCCCATGTGCTCCAGTTCGTGCTGCAATTCTTCGTCAGTGGCGTCAATCTTTTCTTCGGTGGCGATGCGATCGATCACTAATTCCGCTTTAACATCGTCCTTGGCGCGGTCTTCCTGCCTCTTCCGCAGCGTTACCCAGTCGACATTCACCGCTCGCGGATCCACACCCTGCTGCGCCAGCGACCGCACGACCCGCTCAAGCCGTACATCCATTTGATGCTCGACCAGGGATTCCGGTACAGGGAAGTCATGCAGTTTCACCAGTTCGCCGATGACCTTCTCACGTTGTAAATCCTTTTGCCGGTGATCGCGTTCGTGCTCCAGGCTTTCGTGGATTTTCTTCTTTAACTCGTCGAGCGACGTGGCGTCGCTTACGTCTTTGGCAAATTCGTCGTTCAGCTCCGGCAATTTCTTGGTCTTAATTCCCAGCACGTCTACGGCGTAGTGGAATGTTTTGCCAGCTAGCTTGGCGTCTGGATAATCCGCCGGATAGACCACATCGAAATCTTTGTGGTCGCCGACATTGGCCCCGAGCAAGTTGTCGTTAAAGGGCGCCATGGTTTCTTCGGCGCCGACATGGCACAGGACGCTCTCCGCTTGTAGCGGCTCGCCTCCGCCTTCCGGCGTACCCAGTAGCTTCACCTGGACAAAATCGTCGTTCTCGACCGCACGGCCTTCCACCGGAGTGAAGTTTGCCGCGCGCTGCTGCATCTCGGTGAGGGTCTTGGTGACATCCTCATCGGTCAAATTCATTTCGGGCATCTCGATTTCGAGATTCTTGTAGTTTCCCAACTCAAATTCCGGCAGTACCTCAAACGATGCCCGGAACTTCAGCGGTTGCCCTTCATTGAACTCCAGTTTGTCGACCTGCGGCTGCGATACGGGCGTCAACTTGGCTTCGGTGACCGCCTTCTCTACACGGCCGGGCACCAGCGTCTGCAGCACTTCGCCCTTGATGTCTTCCGCAAACTTTCTCTTGATCAGTGCGATTGGCGCTTTCCCGGGACGAAATCCCGGCACACGCGCCATCTTGGCAAACTCTTTGGCCACTTTTTCGGTTTCCTTGGTTACGTCTTCAGCCGGTATCTCCAGATCTAACTCTCGGCGGCAAGTCGCAGTCGCGTCCGTCATGTCTCTTCTCCCTTACTACGAATCTCGTTCCTTAGATAGCGTTCACAGCGACAGGGTCGCTGGTGCGCCTCATGCCCGCAAAATCTACTTCTTCGCAAGGCAGCAATGAGAATCGCTATAGATTTCCTGCGGGGCACTCGCTCAACGGGATCTTCAGCTGTTCGCCCGCTCTGTCTGCGGAATATTCAGGACGTCCCCTGCGGACAACTTCGGTCTACCCTGCAATCAGCGCAATATCAAATTATAAGTGACCCTCACCCTACGGTCAACGAACTGGCCGCACTGGCGCTGCCTTTCCTTTTCCCGTTCTCCTGTCGTTGGTCTTGCGATACCCTCCCCATGGGCTGATTCAAATTCGCAATCCCATGCTTGGAGGACGTTCCAGATGAATCGATTTGCGAAGTTGCTGTTTACGCTGGTAGTGAGTGCCGCATTTTTTGCGCTTTTCGCATACGCTGCCGACGATGTGGCCACCGCTGTTCACGGAGTGATCACCAAGGCCGACGCTGCAACCAAAACCATTGTTGTGAAAACCAAAGATGGCACCGAACATACTATCCACTTCGTGGACAAGACCGTCGTACATGGCACGGAAGCTGGCGCCAAGGATACGTTTCAC
>JBAVNY010000240.1:0-2511 GCA_049691535.1 Candidatus Acidiferrum sp. | reverse complement strand
AAGTGGCGCGGCGCATCGCGCACGAAATCAAGAATCCGCTAACGCCGATTCAATTGTCGGCGCAGCGATTGAATCATCAACTGGCGTTGCGGGCGGAATCCAAGCAGGAACCGAAGGATCCGGAACTGACGCAGATCGCGCAAGAATGTGCGCGCCTGATTGAGCGCGAGGTGGCGACGCTTGCGGCGCTGGTGAATGAATTTTCGCAGTTCGTGCGGTTCCCGACGGCGAAATTGCAGCCGACGGATACGAATATTACGGTGGGCGAGGCCGTCGAAGTATTTTCCGGGCGGCTGGACGGAATACAGATCAAGACCAGTCTGGAGCAGAATCTGCCGGCGATACGTGCGGATGGGCCGCTGCTGCGCAGTGTGATTATCAATTTGATCGATAACGCCGCGGAAGCGCTGGAAGGCGCGCCGTGCCGGGAGATTACAGTCGGAACGCATTTACGCTCTGAATCCGATACCATTGAGATTGCGGTGGCCGATACCGGCCACGGCATTTCACCCGAAGATAAGGATCGACTCTTCTTGCCGCACTTCTCTACCAAGGAACGAGGCACCGGGCTGGGCCTCGCTATCGCCGCGCGGATTATTTCAGAGCATGGCGGCTCGCTGCGGGTGGAAGACAACGCGCCGGTTGGTTCGCGCTTTCTGATTGAGCTGCCAGTAGCGGAAACGCCTGCCGCGCCGGCGACGGAACGGGTGAGCGTAGACACGGATCGATGAGTTCCCAGCAGAAAATTTTAATTGTGGACGACGAATCCGGGATTCGCGAATCGCTTTCTTCGATTCTGCGCGATGAACGGTATTTCGTGGAGACGGCAGCGTCTGCGGAAGAGGCGCTGGAGCGGATCGGGACGAATGTGTTTGATGTGGTGCTACTCGATGTGTGGCTGCCGGGAATGGATGGGATGGAAGCGCTAGGCCGGATTCAATCGGTGGCTGGAGCGCCTTCGGTGATCATGATTTCCGGACACGGCACGATTGAGACGGCGGTGCGTGCGACGAAGTTGGGGGCGTTCGACTTCATCGAGAAGCCGCTATCCCTGGAAAAAATTATCGTGCTGGTGCGGAATGCGATACAGCAGCGGCGTTTGCAAGAAGAGAATCAGGTATTGCGCGGGGAGCTGGGCCATCGCTACAAGGTGATGGGCGACAGCGTGCCGATGAAGGCGTTGCGACAACAGATTGGCGTGACGGCGCCGACGAATGGGCGCGTGCTGATTTACGGCGAAAGCGGGACTGGTAAGGAATTGGTGGCGAGGGCGTTGCACGCCGCCAGCCTGCGGAGTAAAGGATTGTTTGTGGAAGTAAATTGCGCGGCGATCCCGGATGAGCTGATCGAATCTGAGTTGTTTGGACATTTGAAGGGGAGCTTCACGGGCGCGACGGAAGACAAGATGGGCAAGTTCCAGAAAGCGGATGGCGGGACGCTGTTTCTGGATGAAGTCGGAGACATGAGCCTGCGAACGCAATCGAAAGTGCTGCGGGTACTGGAGGAGCAGCGCTTCGAGCGGGTGGGAACGAACGAACTGCTGCACGTGGATGTGCGGGTGATTGCGGCGACGAAC
Source organism: Candidatus Acidiferrum sp. (assembly GCA_049691535.1). GTDB lineage: Bacteria > Acidobacteriota > Terriglobia > Acidiferrales > UBA7541 > Acidiferrum. Next base: position 935 of record JBAVNY010000240.1, on the reverse strand, counting down.
AAGAATCTGGAGCAGGAAATTGCCAGGGGAGCATTTCGGCAGGATCTGTTTTACCGGTTGAATGTAATTCCCTTCTTTGTGCCGCCGCTGCGGGATCGCAGTGAAGATATTCCGGTGCTGGCGCGATTTTTTCTAGGCGAGTTCAGTACGGAGTATGGGAAGAAGACGCGGGAATTGAGCGACGGGGCGATGGAGATTTTGATGCGGTATCCGTGGCCGGGAAATGTGCGCGAGTTGAAGAACCTGGTGGAACGATTAGTGATTGTATGCCCGCAATCGCGAATTGAGCCGCATCATCTGCCGCCGGAGTTGTTTCGAGGAGTGGCGGAGAGTCCGCAGCATCCGTATTCGACGCTGCATGAAGCGCGCAGTGCGTACGAACGGGAATTCATTTTAAGGAAGCTGCAGGAGCACCGGTGGAATATGACGCAAACGGCGTCGGCGCTGGGGTTGGAGCGGTCGCATTTGTATCGGAAGATGAAGTCATTGGGGATTGCGGCGCCGGAGTGAGAGCAAAGTCAAATGCTTTAACGCAGAGGGCGCAGAGTTAGGAGCGCAGAGGTCGCGGAGAGTTGGGGGCTAGCGACGTTTTTTGTGCTGTTTGCGTTTTTCGGTTCTGGTTTTTGGGCTTCTGTTTTGGGGACTTTTGGTTTGCTGGGATCTGCTTTTTGGGCGGCCCCACTCTGGGGCATTTTCGCTGGCGCCTTGCTGGTCGAGGCCTAAGAGTTGGGAGTGCCAGTCTAGTTCGCGGACTTTGGTGGGATCGTCGCGCCAGCCTGGAACAACCTTTACAAACAATTCGAGATAGATTTTTGAGCCGAGGAGCGTCTCCAGTTCCTTGCGAGCTTCGGTGCCTACCCTTTTCAGCATTTCCCCTTTGTGGCCAATCAGGATTTTCTTTTGCGAGTCGCGCTCGACGTGCAGGGTGGCGTGGA
>JBAVNY010000239.1:0-17685 GCA_049691535.1 Candidatus Acidiferrum sp. | reverse complement strand
GAACGAAGGCGTGTACGCGACGTTGCTGTCTCCGCGAGCGGTTCCAGCCATCGCCAAAGCCCCAGAGAATTTCTCTGCCCAATCCTGCTCGACATCCAGCGCGAGTGCATACGGCAAAAACTTTTCGAACGTTTCGGGAGTCTGTTCCGGCGGGTTCGCTCGGTTCAATCGGTCGCCATCCACTTTGCCTAGAAACAGCTTGAAGCCTTCCACCTGATCAAGCAGTTGTCGTCCCGCAATCGTCGGTGCCTTCAGCAGATGGGCATACAGAAAGTGCAAAAGCACGACAGTGACCAGAAATACCACCAACGAAATCGATGCGAGCTTGGCCATGAATCCCAAGGCCATCACTTCGAAGCCGACAAACGGAATGCAGACCAGCGTCAAAAATATTGTCGACCCAATATTTCCAACCGGCGCTTTTTGGCCGCGAAACACCGCCTTCCAGTTTTTGAACACGGTGAGAAGCAGCCCCGCGCAGCCTAACGTCCAGAAAGTTAACGAGAAACATAAAAATGCGCCCATGATCACTTGGGGTATACCTAACTTCAGCAGGTAAACCACAGCAACCGTGAAAGAAAGCAGCACAGGGAAAATCAGATAGCGTGAGTTGCTGACAAAATACACTTTCTGCTCGTCGCTTTTGAGCCACTTTTTCAGCGCTTGTTGTGCTGCCTGCATGATGGCGTGATTTTCCTGGTGCATCCATAGGGCCGTGCGCCCATCAAATATTTCGCTGGCAATCTGCTTTTCATCCGGCGAGAGCACGCGATCGTCTTTCCCGCTGGAGTACAGCGTGTATGAACCCGCTTGCTCCTTGATTGTCAGATAGCCGCGAGCGCCCATATCCAGAATGGCTGCGGCAAATGTCTTGTTGTCGTAACCCATGTGCACGAGATAGCGCATCGCCGCAGGCGAAAGATTCGGCGGCGGCTCGTACCGCGGCATGATCACGCCGCGCACCGGATCGCGACCTACTGCAAGCCAGGCGATCAGGTAATAAAGAAAAATGACAACCCAGCCTGCGGCAAGGACCAGCACACCAGCATTATCCTGAAAGAAAAACTGCATCTTTTCGGATGGAGTTGGCGGCGTCACGTAGCCCTTCGGCCACATCAGCAGCACACTCAGCCCTTCGTGCCGGCCGAGCCGCCGGCTAGCGGCAAATTCGAACGAAGCCACTTCCCGTGACGAAGTCAGATCCGTCTCGCGAGAGCCTTGCGGACCGGTAAAACCTGCAAGCGTCACCTGATCGACGGGGATCCGCGAAGGGAGATGCACGGTTGCCCAGGCATGATCAATCAGGAAATCCCAGCCGTTACCAGTCACATTCCAGAAAAGTTCATCGTGCTCCTTGTAGAAGCCCAGTTGGCGTGTGGTGATATACGTGATCGTGTAGGTGTGCTTTCCCTTTTGCACCACGGTGTTGGGACTGCCGAGATACACGCGTTTGCCGTTTCCAATGGCTTCAACGCGAAACGGTTCCTCGAAGGAATCCAGGGTGGCCGCTTGCATCTGAAAGCCTACGACGTAGTTATTGTTGTAGGGGTCTTTATAGCGCGTGGGAAAATCCCGGAAGATGCCGTGTTGAATTTTACTTCCGCTGGCATACACCGTGATTGTTTCCGTGACCTGCAACGAAGAATCGCCTTGCAGCGTGATGTCACTGTGAAAGTCGAGGATCCGCTCGGTTGGCGTTGAATTCGCGTAGGCAGTCAAGCTCGCCACTGCGAAAATCAGCGTTAGAAATACCACACGAATTTGCCAGCGCGGAGACATGGATGCTCGTCGTTACAACTAGCATAGCGAGGAGCAGCCTCACTTCCGGGGCCTTGCGGCTAGCTGGTTATTTGGCGATTGGCCACACTCTGAACATCCAGCGGTTGGCACCGAAATGTGATTTTTGCGGCTCAAGCACGAGTTGCAGGTGAGGAACTTACTTAAATCGAGCGGCTAACTCTTGAACACGACTTTGCCGCCAACGATCGTCGCGACCGGCCCACCTTTGAAAGCGCGGCCGTCGAAGGGCGAGTTTCGCGACTTGCTGGCGGATTCTTTTACGTTATATGTCCAGGGACGGTCCACGGAAAAAATAGTCAGGTCCGCCGGCTCGCCGATGGCGAGTTTGCGTTCTTTGCCTAGCACGCGGGCCGGCCCGGTGGTGAACAGTTCCACCATGCGCATCAGCGAAATTCGTCCGGAGTGCACCAGTTGTTGCAGCGCCAGGGCCAGTGCTGTATCAAATCCGAGAATACCAAACGGAGCTTTATCGAACTCAACATCCTTTAGCGCTGGCTCGTGCGGTGCGTGATCGGTCGCAATGGCGTCCACGGTGCCGTCGGCCAGTCCTTCCAGCAGTGCTTGACGATCCTCGCGCGCGGCCAGCGGTGGATTCATTTTATATCGCGAATCGTAGGTCACATCTTCATCGATCAGCGTGAAGTGGTGCGGCGTCACTTCGCAAGTTACACGCAGGCCGTTCTGCTTCGCGAGGCGTACCTGTTCGAGAGAAGCCTTCGCGGAAAGATGCGCAATGTGCAACCGAGCGCCTGTCAGCTCCGCAACCTGCACGTCGCGCGCGACACAAACGGATTCCGCTGCGGCTGGCATTCCCGGCAATCCGAGGCGCGTCGAAGCGACTCCTTCGCGCATCACTGCGCCGGCGGCCAGCGAAACATCTTCCGCGTGCTCGATCACTGGTATATCCAGCGACCTGCAATAATCCATAATCTGCCGTGCCAGTTTTGCCGAAGCAATGGGCTTGCCATCATCCGACACGGCAACAATGCCGGCTTCTCGCATCGATGCAATATCTGAAATCGCTTCGCCTTTGCTTCCAACGCTCGCCGCGCCAATCGGCCATACGCGAACATGACCCTGCACCTTGGCGCGATCAACAATAAAACGCGTAATCGACGCGTTGTCGTTCACCGGCCTGGTGTTGGGCATGCAGCAAAGCGCGGTGAATCCGCCGCGCGCTGCTGCCTTCGTCCCGGTCTCAATCGTCTCGGAATTTTCCTGCCCCGGCTCTCGCAGGTGAACGTGCATATCAATGAAGCCGGGCGCTACAATCAACCCGGTTGCATCAAGAACTTCCGCTCCATTCGCGTTGGCGATTTTTCCGGGCGCGGCGATCTCCGCTATGCGCTCGCCATCCACCAGAATGTCTCGAGCAGAATCTGATTTTGATGCGGGATCGAGGACGCGGCCATTCTTAATCAGAAACATGCGCGGATTCCTTTGGCTTGTTTTCGGCTTTGCCTTCGAGCGCCGGATGCGGCCCTTCCGTTGCGCCAATCATCAGCAAATACAGAATGGCCATGCGCACCGCCACGCCATTGGTGACTTGTTCGAGCACGGCAGACTGCGGCCCATCCGCAACTTCCGGGGTAATTTCCGTGCCACGGTTGATAGGGCCGGGATGAAGAATCAGCGCATCCGGCTTGGCGAGCTTCATGCGTTCGGCATGCAACTGGTACAGCAGGAGATAGTCATTGTGCGAGAGCGATGGTTCGTGCAACCGTTCCGTTTGCACTCGCAACACAATAATTACGTCCGCGCCATCAAGCGCTTCTTCCACGCGGTAAACGCAGCGGATAGGCGTCCCCGGCGGCCCGATCTTTTCCAGTTCGCGTGGCACCCACATCGCTGGACCACACAGCGTGAAGCGGCAGCCAAACTTGCCAAGTAAATGAATATTCGAACGCGCCACCCGGGAATGGGCAATGTCGCCGAGAATCGTCACACTTAAATTGTTCAGCGTCCCTTTACGGTCGCGAATCGTAAGTGCATCCAGCAGTCCCTGTGATGGATGCTCGTGTGTGCCATCGCCGGCGTTCACCACCGGAATTTCGAGGTGGCGCGCCACAAAGTCGGCGGCACCCGAGGATGCGTGGCGCATCACGAAAATGTCCGGCTTCATGGCGTTCAAATTGTTCGCGGTGTCGAGCAGCGTTTCGCCCTTTTTCAGGCTGGACGCTTCCGCCTGCAAGTTCATGGTGTCCGCGCCAAGGCGAGACGCGGCGGTCGCAAAGCTCAAACGCGTGCGCGTGGAATTCTCAAAGAACGCCAGAGCGACGGTTTTGCCGCGCAGGGTGGCCAGCTTCTTCAGCGGATTCCGCTGAATTTCCTGAAACGGTTTTGATTGATCAAGAATGAATGAGAGTTCGTCCGCGGAGAGCGGTTCAAGCGCCAGTAAATCCCGAAAGCGGTAAGTCACATTTTCACTCAGGTGCGCGCGAGGCAGACCGCCGAGCGTTGAGAACTCCGGCCGCTGCTGCGCTTCATTCTACTTGGGCCGCACGCGAGACGCAAAAAATGTTGCGAACTGAAAACTCAAGCGTCTGGCAAGCGATCCACCAGCACCACGCGCTCTTCGTTATCGATTTCCTGCAAACGAACTTCGATAATTTCCGTGTCGCTGGTCTGAATATTGCGGCCCACATATTGCGCTTCAATTGGCATCTCGCGATGACCGCGATCGATCAGCACGCAGAGCGACACGCGCTTCGGCCGTCCCAGATCAAACAGGCCATTCATCGCGGCGCGAATGGTGCGCCCGGTATAAAGGACGTCGTCCACCAGCACCAGATCCATGCTGTCCACACCGAACGAGATGTTTGAAGATTGCAGCACCGCTTGCGGCGCTACTTTCGAGAGGTCGTCGCGATATAGCGTGATGTCCAGCGTGCCCACCGGAACTTCTACGCCATCGATGCCGCGCATTCTCTGCGCAATGCGTTCAGCCAGCGGTACGCCGCGCCGGCGAACTCCAATCAAGGCGAGATGCCGAGTACCCCCGCTCTTTTCCACAATTTGATGAGCGAGGCGCTGCAACGTGCGGTCAATTTCCGCGGCAGACATCAATTGGCTTTTTTCAACGAGGCGCATGGTCGCGTAATCCTAGCATAACTTGGGGTACGACAAGCTGTGATACACCGCACGAAAGTGAAATGGGATTAACGCCTCGTAAGTGACCGCATGGTAGACTTTCGCGCCGAACAAAGTAGGCGCTGAAGGGAATGTTCATGGCCATCCGGAAGTGGAAACTGAATCAAGCCTGGGTGTTTTTGTTGGCGTTCGGCGCACTGACGACGACTTGCCTTCACGCGCAGACCACGAAGCGTACTGCGGCGCCAGCCACCGCTCGGACCGCCGCAACGAAACCCAAACTGGTGGTCATGATTGTAGTGGACCAGATGCGCGGCGATTACGTAGACAAGTTTCGCCCGCAATGGACCGCTGGCTTGAAAAGACTGCTGGACGAGGGAGCATGGTTTCGCGAGGCGGCTTATCCCTACGCGGCAACCGAAACGTGCGTAGGGCACGCCACGGTTTCGACTGGAGCTTTTCCCGCTACTCACGGCATGGTGGCGAATGCGTGGTGGGACCGCGAGCTACAAAAAATGGTGACCTGCACCAGCGATCCGAGCGTGAAAAACATCGCGTACGCTGGCAAGAGCACCAAAGGCGGAGACTCCGCTGTTTCCATGCTGGTTCCCGCGTACGCCGAGGAATTGAAATTTCAAACCGGCCAGGCCACGCGCGTCGTAACTCTGTCGCTAAAAGCCCGCGCGGCAATCACCATGGCGGGGCATAAAGCGGATGCGGCCACATGGTTCGACACCAGCGCCGGCTCGTGGGTCACCTCGTCCGCCTACGGCACCGCGCCGTTCGTTGAAGAGTTCGCAAACAAACATCCTGCTACCGAAGATTACGGCAAGACTTGGGCGCTATCGCTCCCGGTGGATTCGTATCTCTACGACGGAAAAGCCATCGGCGTCTCCACGGTAACTGGTTGGGCGACCTCCTTTCCTCACCCGATGCGGGGAAAAGAAGGAGCCACCCAACCCGACGAATCTTTTCTGGAAGAATGGACGGTCAGCCCTTTCGCCGACACGGCGCTAACCAGGCTCGCCGAATCCGCTGTGGATTCGCTCAGTCTCGGAAAAAACGCTGGCACCGATTATCTCGGCATCAGCTACTCTTCCGTCGACTACGTGGGTCACATCTTCGGGCCGCGCAGTTGGGAGATTCAAGACATCCTGGTGAAACTCGACAAGGATCTCGGTGAACTCTTCACCCATCTTGACCAAAAAGTCGGACGCGGCAATTACATCGTGGCGCTCACCGCGGATCATGGCGTCGCACCCGTCCCCGAAGACATGACAAGCACCGGTGTCAGCGCGGGCGTGCTGAGTCTGCCTGAGCTGAAAGAGCGTATAGAGAAAGCTCTGCGGCCTTTTAGTCTGCCGACTCCGGCGATTGCACGGATTGCTGGCAACGACGTTTATTTCTCCCCAGGCGTTTACGAAAAGTTGCGAGAAAATCCGGCCGCGATAAGCGCGGTGATCGGCGCAGCGTTGGCCATGCCCGGAGTAGAGTCGGTCTACAAACAAGAGGATTTGGCCGATGCGAGCAAAACTCTTTCTGAGACGCGCAATGCCTTTGCCTCGAGCTATCACGCCGGCCGCAGTGGAGATTTGTTCGTGCTGCAGAAGCCCTACTGGCTGACGGACAGCTCCGCAGAAGGCGCGAAGCGCTACACCGGCACCGGGCATGGCACTCCCTACTATTATGATCAACGTGTCCCCATCCTCTTTATGGGTTTTGGCGTTCAGTCGGGTGAATATTTCGGGGCAGTGACGCCAGCGGACATTGCTCCCACGTTTGCAGCGCTCACTGGCGTGACCCTATCCACTCGCGATGGCCGCGTCTTAGCGGAGATGCTACAAAAGCGCCACAAGTGATGATTGCGATGCTGAGCCCGTTAGCGCCGGGGCATTTTGCGGGTCCGTGCACGCCGTCCCGTGTTATCCTCCTTTTCCAGAGTGAATCCTACGGAACGCGTTGACCTTAGTGTGCAGGTTGGCGCCCTGCGCCTCCGAAATCCCATCATCGCCGCAAGTGGCACCTTTGGTTACGGGCTGGAATTCGCCCACCTTCTGAATCTTGAGCGGCTCGGCGGCTTCGTCACCAAGGGCATCTCGTTGGAGCCTATCGAAGGTGCCCCGGCTCCTCGCCTCTGTGAAACCGCCTCGGGAATGCTCAACGCCGTCGGCCTGCAGAACGTCGGCGTCCAAGCCTTCATCGCCGACAAGCTGCCACTGTTGCGGAAATACAACACTCCCGTCATCGTCAACGTCTTCGGCTACTGCTCCGACGACTACGTCGAGGTCATCCGGCGGCTGGAAGAGGTGGAGGGGATCGCCGCTTACGAGTTAAATATTTCCTGCCCAAATGTAAAAAAGGGAGGCATGCAGTTCGGCAGCACCCCAAATCTGGTAGCCGAGGTCGTGGCCAGCGCCAAAAAGGGTGCCGCGAGGCGTCCTCTATGGGTGAAGCTCATGCCGCTGGTAACCGACATCGCCGCCATCGCCAAAGCGGCATGTGAATCCGGCGCCGACGCGCTCACCGTCGCGAACACCTATCCCGCTATGGCCATTGACTTTACTACCGGCCGCTCGCGGCTCGGCAATCTCACCGGCGGCTTGTCGGGTCCAGCGATAAAACCCATCACTCTGCGACTCGTCTGGGAGATAAGAAAAGCGGTAGACACGCCAATTTTAGGCTTGGGAGGTGTCGAGTCGGTAGAAGACGTGCTCGAATATATGGCAGTTGGCGCGACAGCCGTACAGGTTGGCACGGCCAGCTTCTCTGACCCGAAGGCCAGTGAGGAGCTTGTCGAGGGTTTAGAGCGTTATCTAAATGAGGTTAACCTGCGTAGTATCAGTCAGTTGAAAGATAAATTTCTCGCCCAAAACAGTTGACATAATGCGGCATTTCTGCTACACTTTTTAGAATAATCGTAGCCAAAAGAACACACTATGCGACGACCACTATTTATCATCTGGGCTGCTATTCGTTGGGTGCCGCTGATGTTCCTGATAGCTCCGGGACTGGAGGCGCCTCTGGTCGCTCATCTGAGCGAACCCGTCAAGCCGATCAAGAGCTGGGTCGGCAACGCCAGTTGGTACGGACCCGACTTTGACGGCAAAGTCACCGCCAATGGCGAACGCTTCAATGCCGAGAGCCTGACCGCCGCTCACCCGAGCCTTCCCTTTGGTTCCTGGGTACGCGTGGTAAACCCCCGCAACGGAAAATTCGAAGTTGTACGTATCAATGACCGCGGTCCCTATCAAGAAGGACGCGAAATTGATGTATCCTATCGTGTCGCCCGCAAGCTGGGGCTGATTCATTCGGGTGTTAGCCAGGTGCGGTTGGAGCTGATGCAATTGCCGCCGAAGCGCACTCGAAGCGAAGAAGGCTCCGACTAAAACTTCGCGGGCGTCCGCGAAACCTTGAGCCCCTTTGACGCCCATCCACGCAGCAGTCTGATCGTCGCTCTGGATTTTGATTCCTTAAAAACTGCTCTGAGTTTTGCCAAGCAAGTCGCCGATCTTGTCGGCATGTTCAAGATTGGCAACCAACTGTTTACTTCAGCCGGGCCCGAAGCGGTACGCCAGGTGTCGCAGCTCGGCACCGACATTTTCCTCGACCTCAAATTTCACGACATTCCTAATACCGTAGCGGGAGCCGTTCTTGCCGCCGCAGCATTGCCTGGCGTGCAGCTTGTAAACGTTCACGCGCTGGGTGGCACGCAGATGATGCAAGCGGCGACCCAGGCGGTAAGTGCTGGTGTTCCCATGGGCGCAGACCGCACGCGACTGCTCGCCGTGACGATTCTTACCAGCATGGATCAGAAATCGATGCGCGACGTGGGTATCGGCGGGCCACCGCAATCGCGCGTTGTGAAACTCGCCAAGCTAGCGCAAGCTGCAGGAGTCGACGGGGTGGTCGCTAGTGTGCAAGAGGCCAAGGCCATCCGCAAAGCCTGTGGCCGCGAATTCCTAATCGTCTCGCCCGGTGTGCGTCCGCAAGATGCGAAAGCCGAATCGAAGAAGGATGATCAGGCACGCACAGCTACGCCCTTCGAAGCCATCAAGGCTGGATCCGATTACATCGTGGTGGGCCGTCCGATACTGACTGCTGCTGATCCGCGCGCCGCAGCGCAGCAAATCGTCGAAGAAATCGCCGCCGCAAAATAAACAAAGTAGTCCCGGCCTACCGAATCGCAGCGCGTTTGACCGCGGATTCGCCTCTCTCGTAACATCGAATCGTTCTTCTCTCCTATGGCTATCAACTCCAAGAGCATCATCGTCGGAACCGCAGGCCACATCGATCACGGAAAATCTACGCTGATCGAAGCGCTAACTGGCACGCATCCGGATCGTCTCGAAGAAGAAAAGCGTCGCGGTATCACCATTGATCTTGGCTTCGCGTTTCTGGAAGAGAACGGCGTTCGCTTCGGCTTCGTCGATGTCCCCGGTCACGAGCGCTTCGTAAAAAACATGCTCGCGGGCGCCTCCGGCGTCGATCTGGTCTTGCTGGTGATCGCTGCCGACGAAGCCATCCGTCCGCAGACCCGCGAGCACTTCGATATCTGCCGGCTGCTCGGTGTAAAACGCGGCGTCATCGCCTTGACGAAAAGCGACCTCGTTGATGCGGACACGCTTGGCTTGGTGAAGTTGGAAGTCGAAGAATTTGTGCAACACACATTTCTGGCTGACGCGCCGATCTTGGCGGTAAGCGCGAAAACCGGCCAGGGGCTCGCAGACTTGAAGCAGTCGCTTCACGACGAAGCCATATGCATCGCGCAGAAAGACGCGGGCCGCTATTTCCGACTGCCCATCGACCGGTCCTTCGCCGTCAAAGGATTCGGCACCGTAGTCACGGGCACGTTGATTTCCGGCCATGTTGCCACAGAAGACGAAGTGGAACTCTTGCCGCACGGCACTCGGTTGCGGGTCCGCGGTTTGCAGACTGGCGGACACCAGGTAGAACGCGCCGATGCCGGCCAGCGCACCGCGGCGAATCTTGCGGGCGTGGACCACACCGCAATCACACGCGGCATGGTGATTGCCTCTCCTGGCCGGCTACGAGCCACGCGACGCATCGATGTGCGACTGGAACTGCTGCCGTCATCCCCAAAACTGAAACACCGTTCCCACGTGCATTTTCACGCAGGCACTTCCGAAACGGTGGGCGAAGTATTCGTCTACGAGAACACCGAGTTGCTACCGGGACAGAGTTCTCTCGCCCAGATTCGACTTCAAGACGAAGTGGTGACGCTGCGCGGTGACCGCTTTATCGTTCGCCAATTTTCTCCCGTCGTAACCATTGGTGGCGGCGTAGTGCTTGATCCTTTGGCCCGCCGTTCCACAAAGAAAGACGCCAACCGCCCGCAATTCCTCGAAGTCTTGGAGCGAAACTCAACTCAAGAAATCCTGCAAGCGATGGCTGAGCGCAACATCCTTGGCGTTACCGCAGAAGACGTCATCGCCCGCACCGGCTGGCTCGATGCCGAGCTGCGCGCGGCTGCGGCGAGCCTGTCTCCGCACACCGGCATAAGAATTGTCTCTTCCGAGCCGTTAATTTTTCTCTCCGGAAAATTGTTTCAAGAAATCAGCGAGAAACTGCGAACTCGCGTCGAAAAATTCCATAAAGAAAACCCACTCTCGCCCGGAATGCTCCGCGAAGACCTACGCGTCAGCCTCGGCCGTCGCGTCCGGCCAGAGACCTTTCACACCGCTCTCGACGAATTGGTGCAGCAGAAAAAACTCACCGTGCAGGGCGAATTCGTCAAAACCCCCGGAACTGAAATCACTCTCACCCCAGAGGAGCTTCGGGCCAAACAGCAGATCGAGCAGGCCTTCGCCAAAGCCGGTTTGGAGGTGCCTTCCGTCAAGGACGTCCTGGCCCAACTGGCCATCGAGCCCCGCCGCGGCGAGAAAATCCTGCAAATCCTGCTCCGCGATAAGGTCGTCATCCGTGTCTCACCCGACTTGATCTTCCATGCCACTGCCCTGGGCCGGTTGCCCGCCCTCCTCAAATCCTATAAGCAATCCAAAAGCGAGCGCATAGGCGTACCTGCTTTCAAGGAGTTAGCTGGCATCTCCCGGAAATACGCCATCCCGCTCCTGGAGTACCTGGATCGCCAACGTGTGACGCGCCGCACAGGGGACGAGCGTGTTATCCTATAAGCTGAAGGTGTCGTAAACACTTGCTGGCTTAAGACCCCTGCGCTAGGGTGAAGGTAGCGCCTAGACATAGTTTTTTGTGTGGAGGCAGTTATGGGTGAGTTTAGTATTTTCCACTGGTTGGTCGTACTGGCGATCGTGCTGATCTTCTTCGGAGGCCGTCGCATCCCCGAGGTCATGAAGGGCCTGGGTGAAGGCATCCGCAGCTTTAAAGACGGTATGAGCGGGGTAAATACTCCCACGCCTCCTCCCCCACCGGCGCAGACGACTACCACCGAAAAGACCGTTGTTGTCGAAGAGAAGAAGTAGTAGCGAATCGCGAGTCTAGAAGTTGTTCAAGGGCGGCCCCTGCGGCTGCCCTTTTTGTTTTGGAACTCACGACCCACACTCTCGGTGATTAGGAAATTCCGCCTCGGATAACACTCTAGTAATATATGTTCCTCGGTACTATTCTTCCATTGACGGAACAGCCGTCCCTCCGACCAGTAGTCCCGCCGCAACTTTTTTCGCAGACTTGGGTATAACGGGATACCAGCAAGTTGTCGAGGAAAGCTAAAAAGGAGAAGGTTATGAGCTCGAAATTCTCGAAGTGGACAATTGTGCCCGCAGCAGTCCTGTTCTTAAGCACGGCAGCTATGGCACAGCAACCGGCCCCCAGCAGTTCCACCCCGGCACCAGATCCAACCGTGGCGCAACGCAAAGAGAATCAGCAGGATCGCATCGCCAATGGCGTAAAGAGCGGCCAGCTCACCGCCGATGAAACGGCCAATCTGGAAACCAAGGAAGCTGCGATTAATGGCGAAACGCGCGCCGATCGCGCGGCCAATGGTGGCAAATTGACTGCGGCTGAAAAGCAGCAGGTCAACGGTCAGCAGAATCAGCTCTCCAAGAATATCTATCAGGACAAGCACAACGCCAACACCGCGCAATACGGTAATAACGCGGTCGGACAGCGCCGCGAGAACCAGCAGGATCGCATTGCCCAGGGCGTCAAGAGCGGGCAACTGACCGCCGGCGAAACCGCGAAGCTCGAGAATCAGCAAAAGGGCATCAACCAGCAGGTGAAGGCCGATCGCTCCGCGAATGGTGGCAAGCTGACTGCCGCTGAAAAGCAGCAGGTCAACAAGGAACAGAACGGCGCGTCGAAGAATATCTACAACAAAAAGCACAACGCCAACACCCAGCCGGGAGCGAAGAAGTAACTTTCATCCAAGCTGAAGTTTCGAAATCGGGCGCCTCGAGAAATTCGGGGCGCCTTTTTTTGCCGAATCTGAATGTGCTCTATGAGGTGAATGCTTCTTCCGTCCAGCCCAGTTCCTGTATAGCGGTGAAAACTCGCGAAAGCGGTAAGCCCACCACGTTGAAGTAGCAGCCCTCAATGCGCGGGATGTATCGTCCCGCCCGTCCTTGTATCGCGTAGGCGCCAGCCTTGTCGTACGGTTCCTCGGTCGCCAGGTAGCGGAGAATTTCTTCACCCAATATTTGGTCAAAGTGGACCAGCGTGCTCTCCACGAACTGCCGTCTCTCCATGTCCGGTAGCCGGATGACGGAAACTCCCGTCAGCACAGCATGGGTGCGACCGGATAGCTGCTCCAGCATGCGACGCGCATCTTCCGTCGACTTCGGTTTACCCAGGATATTTCCATCAAGCGTAACAACAGTATCCGCGGCGATCACAATCGCGGGTCCGACGGTTCGCGCCGCTACCAGCTCCGCTTTCGCATCAGCTAACCGCTGCACCAGTTGTTGTGGAGTTTCTTCTGGTAGCGGAGTTTCGTCTACCGCCGACGAGAGCACCGAAAACATGAGACCAGCCTCTTTGAGAATTTGTGCACGGCGTGGCGAGGTGGAAGCGAGAATCAACTTCATCGAGGTTGGCCAGTGGAGAGGATACTACAGCAGCACTACAGAAACAGCTGTGCCAAGGTGCAGTAGCCTAAGGGGAATTCCTTACGTCGGTTTCTATCTCGCCTGGCACTGACTGGGCGACCTGGCGATCTTAGATGACTACGGATTCCTGATATTCGCCGTACACGTGGCGCATGGCGTCCGAGATTTCGCCGACCGTAGCGTAGGCTTCCACTGCGGTGAGAATGGCAGGGAGTAAATTCTCGGAAGTCTTCGCGCGTCGTTCCAGTTCATCCAGCGCGGCGGTAGTCTTGGCATTATCGCGTTTCGCGCGCAGCCTCTTCAGGCGCTCCACCTGCGCCAACTCAATCGCGGGATCAATGCGCAGCGTGGGTATCTGATGTTCCTGGTGCGCCACAAAATCGTTCACGCCCACAACGATCTGATCCTTGGTCTCAACACTGCGTTGGAAATCATACGCGGCGCGCTGAATTTCCGTTTGCACAAAGCCCGCCTCGATGGCCTTGATCATGCCGCCCATCGCATCGATTCTGGACAGATATTCCTCAGCTCGCGCTTCCACTTCATTGGTCAACGCTTCAATCGCGTATGAACCGGCAACCGGGTCAATGGTGTTCGTCACGCCTGTCTCGTTGGCAATGATTTGCTGCGTGCGCAAGGCGATCAACGCCGATTCTTCTGTGGGCAAGGCCAGCGCTTCGTCCATCGAATTGGTGTGCAACGATTGGCAACCACCGAGGACCGCGGCCAGCGCTTGAATCGCTACGCGCACGATATTGTTTTCCGGTTGCTGCGCGGTCAGCGAGGAACCCGCCGTTTGCGCGTGGAAACGCAACAGCAGTGAGCGCGGATCCTTGGCCGCGAATCGATCGCGCATAATCTTCGCCCACAACCGCCGCGCCGCGCGGAACTTGGCCACTTCTTCCAGCAGATCATTGTGCGCATTGAAGAAAAACGACAACTGCGGCGCGAATTCATCGATGTGCAGTCCGGCAGTCAAGGCAGCTTCCACATACGCAATGCCGTCTGCCAGCGTGAAGGCCACTTCCTGCACCGCAGTCGATCCAGCTTCGCGGATGTGATACCCGGAAATCGAAATCGTGTTCCACTTGGGCAGCGCGTCGCGACACCACGCAAAAATATCCGTGACAATTCGCATTGCCGGCCGCACCGGATAGATGTACGTTCCGCGCGCAACGTATTCCTTAAGAATATCGTTCTGCGTAGTTCCGGAAAGTTTGCTGAGGCTGGCGCCTTGTTTCTTCGCCACCGCGACGTAAAGGCACAGAAGAATCGCTGCCGTCGCGTTGATGGTCATCGACGTCGAAACGTTTTCCAGCGGAATCTGATCGAACAGCATTTCCATATCTTCCAGCGAGTCGATGGCCACGCCTACTTTTCCTACTTCGCCCAGCGCCAGCGGATGATCCGAGTCCATGCCAATCTGAGTCGGTAGATCGAACGCTACAGACAAACCCTTCTGGCCCTTACTCAGCAAATAGCGGTACCGCTGGTTCGACTCCGTCGCACTGCCAAATCCCGCGTACTGCCGCATGGTCCAGAAACGTCCGCGATACATCGTGGGATAAATCCCGCGCGTATACGGAAATTCGCCGGGATAGCCCAGCACCTCGTTGGGCTTCTCACCATTCAAAGATTCAGCGGTATACAGCCGCTCGAGCGGCAGCCCGGAGAGCGTGGTGAAGTGTGGCTTGCGTTCTTCGGGCACAGAAGAACTGGCTTTGTTGTCAGACATGAAAGGAACCTAATCCGGAGCGAAAACTTATCGCGATCTTCTACGAATCACTCACCACAGAGGTGCGCCACCGACTCTCCACCCTCACAATTGCCGGGCGCGGCGAAACGAACTCACCGCAAATGCCACAAACAACAATCCAACCACAATCGAAACAGCAATCAGCCAGTGGGCAACATCGCGCGTCCAGGCGCGCAGCGCGGAATTCAGCCATCCCAGCGCCAGCACCACAAACGCCGCGCCAACCGCCTCATGAAACAGCTGCCTCAGCACCCGCCAAAGCCGCGCGAATCCGCGAGGTTCCTGTGTTTGCAGCACTCTGCCTGCAACCGTGGACATACCAGCAGTTTAGCGCAGCTTGTACAACTTTGCGCAGCGAACCGCCGCGGTAATCCCGTACCGAAGTACAGGTACATGCCTATGGATAGATTGAAGACAACGCCCAAAGGTCATCTTGTATCGAATTTACTGTAGGCCTAGAATCAGTGCTGAGGTACTGGGGAGACGCCTTGCAACTAGACGATCACCTTAAAAACTTGCTGCGCGAACTTGGTCATGCCATCAATGACACGGTCTCGGAATCCGAGCGCATCACCGGCGCCATTGCCGGAGTCCGCGCGCATGGTTACGACATCGTGTTGAAATTGGATGCAACCATTGGGCTGGCCAAACGGGACGGCTCCAACACCGACGGCCCGCGTATGACCACCCAGGATCGCCGCTTTCTCGAGTCGCTCCGTATTCAGGTCGATCAGGAATCCTTCGACCAGGAAACCTCGCTCGAAAAGCGACCCACCACGCGGCTGTCCATGACTCCTCAGGACGTACGATTTTTGAAGTCGTTGCGCATTGCCACGGACGACGGCGAATGAAGAAGTTCCTGCAAATCTCGGGAAGCGCCTTGCTGGGATTGTTTCTGCTCAGCACACTGGGTGCGTCTCGAGCCGTTGCTCAGGACCCTATCCTGACTCCCATCATCGTCGATACCGCCGTTCCTATCGTCGTGAGTGCCATCAAGCCCAAGCCGAAGAATGTTGGGCTGGTCAAGTTCCAGGGTTTCGTCATGCACGCCAATGTCGCCCAGGTAACCGTCAAAGCTAAAGGCAACGACATGGCTATCCAAACTTTTTCCTTGAGCCAAAACGCCGCGGCCAAAATGCAGCAGATTGTCGATAATGGCGGCTACCAATACGGCGACAAGATTACCGTTTTCTACGACCCGCAGTCCTTCCAGGCCGTGAAGTTTAAGGGGAAACCCTCGCGACCCCTCTAGTTGAGGAGGGCGCTATGCTTCGCTTACCTGCTGTTGCTGGACAATTTTACCCTGCCGCTCCTGCGGAACTTTCCGCGCTCATCCGAAAATATACGGCGAAACACGAACCGCGCCAGCGGGTGCGTGCTTGCCTGGTGCCCCACGCCGGTTATGTTTATTCCGGGCATGTCGCCGGTGCCGTATTTGCGCGCATCGTTTTGCCTAAACGCGTTGTGATTCTCGGCGTGCGGCATCAACCGCACGGCGAATCACTGGCGATCCTCTCCGAAGGCGCATGGCGCACTCCGCTTGGCGATGCGCCGATAGACACCGATCTCGCGCTACGCTTGCGGAATGCGTGTCCGTCACTCCGTGAAGACTCCGTCGCGCATAGCCGCGAGCACTCTCTCGAAGTGGAACTTCCTTTCTTGCAGGAACTGGACCCGGCGTTTTCGTTTGTGCCCATTGCCATTGGACACCTGCGTTTCGAAGAACTGGATAAAACCGGACGCGAAATCGGCCGTGCGCTTTTGGACGTCTCGGAAGATGTTCTATTGGTCACCTCGTCCGACATGAATCACTACGAGGATGATGAGACCACCCGCTGGAAAGATCACATGGCCATGGAACGATTGCTGCAACTTGATGCCAAGAAGCTCTATCAGACCTGCACTGAGGAACGCATTTCCATGTGTGGGCTAGGGCCTGCCGTGGTCATGCTCAGCGCGTTGAAAACTCTCGGCGTTCAAAACGCGCAAGTCGTGCGCTACGCCACTTCCGGCGACGTTTCCGCGGATCGTAGCGCGGTGGTCGGTTACGCAGGAATGATTTTCTACTAAAGCCAGCGTTCCAAAACTTGCAACAAACAAAAAAAAGGGCCCGCGAATTCTCGCGAGCCCGTAATTTCCAATGTGCTGAGGGACTTTTTAGTGAACGCGACCGCCGCCACCTGAAGGATGAGAGCTACTCGAACTCCGCGAAGTACTTGTTCCCGCGCTAGACCCAGGTGTGCCCCAGACCGACGAATTCCAAGCACCAGACGACGAACCGCTGCTTCCGCCAGTTCGCGCTGGAGCGGGCGTCAGTGCCGGCCGCGGCGAAGTCACCGTTCCGCGTGAAACAGATGTAACTGGCGCATTGTGCGCCGCAGAATTGCCATTCACTGCGTTCGCCGGCGTCACCCCTGGGTGTCCCGCTTCGTTTTCCTGCTTCATGGAATTCACAGCGGATGCCGTGGCTACTCCATTGGGAACGCTGTTCGAATTAACAAAGCGATGTTCCGTCGGGTCGTAAACGATCGAAGATTGCCGCGTCGCCGTCACCGGACGTGCCACGCTAACAGTCGTTGCAATCGTCCGAGACAC
The DNA here is from genome assembly GCA_049691535.1 of Candidatus Acidiferrum sp. Lineage (GTDB taxonomy): Bacteria > Acidobacteriota > Terriglobia > Acidiferrales > UBA7541 > Acidiferrum. The sequence continues at coordinate 405 of JBAVNY010000239.1, read as the reverse complement.
GCCGATTGGAGCAGCCGCACCACGTGTTAGATTTGCGCCCTCCAGAGTGTCGCGCGGCACCTGCTTCACCACCGTCCACTTTTCTGTTCCGCTGGTAGCAACCAGGCTCTTGCCTACGGTATTGCCCTGCACCGGATAAATTCCTTGCGCCAGATTGGCCGCTGTTTTTCCGCGGGCATCCAAAGGACTTGCCGGCACCAATCCCAGCGTCGTTCCAGAGCGTACCCACACGGCCGTCACCGGTTGATAGCGCAGCGGCGTTCCCGGTCCAAATCCGGTGGGCAGCCAAACCCAGCCGTAGGCTGGCGCGAAAGTCCATCCGCCATAGTGATAAGGCAGCCAGCCCCATGGCGCCGAGCCTATAAAGCCAAATCCACCGAGCCCCTGATCAAAATAAAAGCTTCC
>JBAVNY010000238.1:0-9803 GCA_049691535.1 Candidatus Acidiferrum sp. | reverse complement strand
TTCTTCGACAAGGAAAATCTCTCCAAGGCCCGCGACTACAACTCCATCTTGGGCAGCAAATATATGGTCATGGCTTCGGCCAAGCCCGGTCCCGGCCCCGACGGCTGGAAACCGGTTACCGACAAACTGAATTCCGCCACCGAGCAATTGGAGTCGGCGGGATTAAAGGCTGGCTACCACAATCATCAATTGGAATTCACTCCAAGCCCCGAGCTGTCCGGAGACCAGCGGCCCATCGAATTCATCGCCAAGAACACAAAACCCACGGTCATGTTGCAGTTGGACGTCGGCACCTGTCTCAACGCCGGCTCTGACCCCGTCGCGTGGATCCGCGCAAATCCAGGCAGAATCCATTCCATCCACTGCAAAGACTGGTCGCCCGATGCGGAGAAGGGTTACACGGTTCTATTCGGTGAGGGCGTGGCCAACTGGAAGGCAATTTTCGTCGCAGCAGAAAGGGTCGGCGGAGTGGAATATTACTTAGTCGAACAGGAAGGCAGCCGTTTTCCCGAGTTAGAGACGGCACAAAAATGTCTTCAAGAGTTCCGCGCGCAGCGGTCCACGTAAACGGTCACTGCTGGGCCTTCGCACAAGGCTACGACCCCAGTCCTACCAGACATGCACCGCGCTGATCCGCGGCGGTCCAGACCGGCCTTCAATCACTTGCGTTTCCAGCACAATTTCCAGATTCTTCCGCTTCCAATCCGATGGCACCTGCTTCAGCAATTCTTCCATCCGATGCTGGTCCACCAGAAACTCGCCCGCAGCCACCGTGCCGCCGCGCCCAATGCCCGCAGCAACCACCACCATTTGATCGGTATTGGGATCCAAAAGCCGTCCCACAATCGCGTAATCCTTATAAGTTCCGGTTTGTTGTTGCTGCGACCGATCCAAAACCCACTCATGCTTGCCAGGATTGGCGCGATCTTCAATCCAAAACTGCGTCATGGCCGCATCGTTCGCAAAGTGAAAACGCAGAGGTCCAGTCAGGCGCAACGTCCAGCTATTATCGAACGCTCCAATGAAGATGCTCGGCCCGCGGCGAAGATCGGTCAAACTGGTCGACGCCTCACCCAACACCCGATACGTTTTGCCATACGTCCGCAACATCCCTGCCACATTCACCAGTGGGCTTACGTCATCGATAATGATCGTCACCATGCTGTCGCTCAGCGTCGTCTCGCGCTGCGGATCAGCCGCGTCTCGCAACCGTATCGATGAGTATTGACTCTGATCCGCGATGCAAAACAGCACCGGTTCCGGCGACTTCACGAAGGGATCCCAAAACTGCCGCAGAGCCGAAGGCCGCGACGTATACCAAGCCCCAGCCGCCACCACCGCCAGTGCAACAGCTCCTAAAATCACCGCCAGTCGTTTGCGGCTCAAAAACGCGCCACGTGCCGCCGCAGCCTCTGAATTTTTTGGCAATCCGCCAGACACATTGATTTTTAGCGGATGACTGGTGGTCAACTCTAGGGTCTTCGGCGGTACTCCGGCCGGATGTCCGGGCCAGGAAAACTGCGGCGCGTACGACCCAGATGGCAAGAACAACCGGATTTCCTGGCTATGTTTCGGATCTTGATAGTACAGTTCTATCCGTTTCCGAATCTCGGCGGCAGTTACCCGGACAATCGGGTCAGTATTCGTGTCGTAGTCGGGCGATCGTTCAAACAGCTCCACACCCAGCACCCGCTCCTTCAACTGGTCGGTTTGACCAGCCAGCGCGCGCGCCACAACAAATCGCAAAAAGCTCGGATACCTTTTACTGGAATGGAACAGGGAAGTCGCGAGCAGCTTTTCCAACTGCTGCTGAACGGCGGCTTTCTCCACTTCGCTTGCGGGTACCCAACTGTCTGTTACTGGCTCTGATAGCAATGTGCCCTACCGCTTTATCTCGTGTGATAGTGTCGCTGCACCGCGAAACAGAGCACCGGGACTTCAGATTGTCGAATATTTTTACTTCGCTTAACGAGATAGTACAGTGCTTTGCAGAACGCCGCAACGTTAAAGCCTTCCAACTTGTGCTCTTTTCGGTTCCTTGGACCTCTTCTAACTTATTCTAACTAAACGTTATAGACAGTTGTTTTAGCTCTTATCGCTCTTAACGCTGTTCCTTAACCTGCAAACCGTTGCCACCCTCCACGCAAATTCCCTATAGCTGGTACCAGTTATTTCAATTCTGTTCTGTAGCCGCCGCTCAGCCCTTCGCTGCTCAATTTTTTCGAGCCAGGCGGATTTGCGGCCGTTCGGAGCAGATCAAGGGTGGAATTCTGGCACCCAGCCAGGATTTAGGAGGGATGTCCTAATGTTAGGCAGACAAGAAATTCGTAATTTACGTTTTTGGCTGGCCGCTCTGCTGCTTTTAGTCGTGAGCGCCGGACGCCTCTATGGTCAGTCTTCTCAAGTCACAGCCACTCTCAGCGGAACTGTCCTTGATTCTGCCGGATCGTCCGTCAGCGGCGCCAAGGTGACTCTCACCAGCGCCAGCGTGGGCATATCGCGCACCTATTCCACCGACGACAGCGGTCTTTACTCCTTTACGCTACTCCCGCCCGCTGTCTATTCGTTGGAAGTGCAGGCGTCAGGCTTTAAGCACTACAAACAAGATGGGCTCCAACTGGCTGCCGGCCAAGTTGCCCAACAACAAGTGAGTCTAACGGTTGGCGCAGTCACCGAAAACATTGAGGTCACCTCCGAGGTGCCGCTCGTCAACGCCGACAACGCCAATATTTCCTCCGACATTTCCGCTCGCCAGGTAGCTGGGCTGCCCCTCAACCTGCGCAACGTCATCAGTCTCGCGACCCTCAACTCTTCCGTCAGCAACGCCGCGGAAGAACAGGTGGTTGGTGCGCCCGGCATCTCCGGTACCGCCGACCAGGACGTTTCCTTCCTCAATTTCGGGGGCACCTTCTTTGACACTGCGGAATACTTGCTGGACGGAACTTGGGACACTCGGCTCGATTGGGGCGGTGTAATCTACGTTCCATCCGTCGACGACGTTCAGGAATTCAAGATTCAGACCAACGCCTTCACCTCGCAGTATGGCTTCAGCAGTGGCAACGTCATCAACGTAGTCACCAAGTCCGGCTCCAATGCCTTCCATGGCGATGCCTACGAGTTCTACCGCAATAGCAATGCCGACGCGCGCTACTTCTTCAACAACGGCAAGCAGCCTGCCTTCCACCGCAATCAGTACGGCGCCACCATCGGCGGCCCGATTCGTAAAAACAAAACGTATTTCTTCGCCTACTATGAGGGTCTGCGCCAGGCTACCCCTGCAACCTTCGTGGGCACCATGCCCACCACCGCCGAGCGCTCCGGAGATTTTTCAGCACTCTTGGGAGCACCGACTGGACAAACCGACGCTCTGGGCAGGTCGATTGTCGGCGGCGCGATCTACAATCCGTTCAGCACCCGACAGATTACCGCCGGGCAACTGGACCCGGTCACCGGATTAATAGCCAACAGCACCGGCTACATCCGCGATCCATTCCCAGGCAACATCATTCCTCCTGCTTTGATGGATAGCATCGCCGCCAGCATTGCCTCCGGAACGTATTGGCCCACTCCCACCAACGGCAATCTGATCAATAACTTTACTCAGGCGGCCGCCGCCGCTGCACATTCCGATGAATACTCCGGCCGCATCGACAATAATTTCTCCGATAACGATCGCCTCAACGTTCGTTGGTCCCAAAAGTTTGAGTCAAAAATTAATTCGCCGACCTATTACGGCGCATCCGATCCTGGTGGCCCAGGCGTCATCGCTCCAAACAACAGATATAGCGTTAACGTCGGATACACCCACGTGTTTAGCCCGACCTTTGACGTGAGCTTGAACCTTGGCGTGAACCGCCATGTGGAACAGTCCACCACGCAAAGCTTCGGCTATAAATCCTCAGACCTGGGATTCCCGTCCTTTATCAATTCCATCGCGCCTTCGTTCCCACAGATTCAGCCCCAGAGCTACTCCTATCTCGGAGCGCCAGTCAATCTGGATAATTACATCGTTCCGCAAACCATTTGGACCGACTCCGTCGACTTCACCAAAGTCCACGGCAAGCACACCTTTGCTTTCGGGTTCATGGATGTTTGGGCACGGATTGATGGCGGACACTACGCCAACACCACCTTGCAATTTCAAACGACCTCAACTGCGGGTCCCAATCCGCAACTCGAAACCGCCGGTACGGGTAATGGTTTTGCCTCGTTCCTGCTCGGCGTGGGCAGTGGCACCGATCAGACTGGTTTCAACCAGTTTCCCGCCACCGACAAGAATCTCCTGGGCTGGTATCTACAGGACGACTGGAAGCTGACTCGCAAACTCACCCTCAACTTGGGCTTGCGCTACGAAATACAAACGGCCCCCACGGAACGTCAGAATGCTCAGCAATACTTTAATTTCTCGGCTGTGAACCCCATCAGCTCTGCCGTTGGCTTCAATGTGCCGGGCGCCCTGGTGTTCAATTCCGGCAGCAATCGCGGCGTATACAATACGTCCTATACCAATTTTGCTCCGCGCATCGGTGCTGCTTACCAGTTGCGCGACAAGATCGTCATGCGCGGTGGCTATGGCGTCTTCTTCGTGCCCAATTACTATGGCCAAGGTCCGAATATTGGCTACTCTCAAGCTACTCCCTGGGTTACCACCCTCAACAGCGGCTTGAATCCCTCTTCCACTCTTAGCGGGAATTCTACGCTCGGATTGCCCAGTGCCTTTTCAACTCAAGTGCCGGTCACTGGCAACACTCTCGGAGGCCTCACCGACGTTGGTTTTGGGCTAAATCCTGTAACTGACAATGTTCGGCACTCACCCTACGTTCAGCAATGGATGCTCGGCCTGCAATACAGCTTCACTCCCAACGATCTGCTCGACATCAGTTACGTCGGCAATCACGGCGTCCATGTCCTTTCGCAATATTTGGAATGGAATGAACTTCCCGTCGCTGATCTGGCTATGGGCAACGCGCTGAACCAGATGGTGCCCAATCCCTTCTTCGGTCACATCACGTCCAGCGGTTGCGGCCTCAACAATCCCACCGTGCAGCAAGGTCAATTGTTGCGACCCTATCCGGAATATTGCAGCGTCACCGAAGCTCAGCCCTCCGTCGGTTCGTCGACGTACAACGCGCTACAGGCCACCTATACGCACCGCTGGCACTCCGGCTTGGAACTCAACGTTTCCTACACCTACTCCAAATTCATGGACAACGTGCAAGGCGCATCTGGCTGGGCATTCCCAGGCAGCGGGAGCAGCGTCCGCAATTCCTACAACCTGGCGGCAGAACGCTCTGTCGATGCAAGCGATCTGACTCACAGCTTCGTCGCCAACTACAATTACGAACTGCCCTTCGGCAAAGACAAACAGTGGGGCTCTGCTTGGAATCGGCCCATGAACGCGGTTCTTGGCGGATGGCAGTGGAGCGGCATCCTCAGCATCCACAGCGGGCTACCTCTATCCATCACTCCCGCGTCCAACAACACCGGCGGCTTTGGCTTCAATCAACGGCCGAACATTGTCCCGGGAGTGAGTCTGACCCCGCAAAATCAATCCATCAACGATTGGATCAATCCTGCAGCCTTCGCTCAACCCGCCCCATTCACCTTTGGCGACTCGTCGCGATTCCTGTCGAATCTCCGCGCTCCGGGATTCGTCAATTGGGATATGGGCTTACAGAAATGGTGGAAGTTCACGGAAACGAAGCGCTTCCAGTTCCGCTTTGAGTTATTCAACGCTTTCAACCACCCGAACTTCTTCGAGCCAGACACCAATCTGGGCGACGCCAATTTCGGCACAATCACTTCCGCATACCCCGCGCGTAGCTTGCAGTTCGCTGGGAAATTCTACTGGTAACCAAAAATCACGCTTCTCCCCCAACACCCCGGGGAGCCAGTACCTGGCAGGGAACGAGATTGTTTCCAAGTCGAGGAATCTCTCAATCCCTGCCAGACCTGCTGTGCTCGCCAGTGAAAAAACTGCCCGCTCCACCTGGCAGAGGATGTATGCTCGCCAGGTCGTCCGCCGCCCTACCGCCAATTACCGCAGGAGCGCAGTATATCTAGGCAGTTGATTTGTAAGCGCAACTAGCGTCACCTTGCCAGTAACCAGGAACGAAGATGAAAACGCAGAGAGCTGCCTCAAGTAAAACGAAAGCGGCATGTGCATTCCGGCGACTAGTTCTACTTACCCTGCTCTCCGGCTTCCTATTCCTTCCAATTACCTTCGCTCACGCCGCCGCCGTCCCACAGACTTCCCAAGCCGCAGTCGCCCAACCCGACGCCGTCAATAGCAGGTCGCTTCCCAACGGCATCGAAATTCGTCGGGGCAATTTCGTATTGCAAGTCGTCGCCCTCCGCGAAGATGTGTTGCGAATCCGCGAATCGGCTAAATCAGAATTGCCGGAAGATGCTTCCTGGGCAGTGCCCGTAGAAATTCGCCACCAAAGTGTTCAGGTAACTCCCGAAAGTGCCGCCGGCACAGTTGGCTTCCACACCAAAGCGCTGCGTACCCGCATCGATCAGTCCACCCTAAGCCTTTCCATCACTGACCTCGAAGGCAATGTAGTGCAGGAAGACGTGCCCGCATGGCCTCCCGATTTTCATCAAGACGCCTTCCGCATTTACAAGAAAATGCCCGCCGACGAACATTACTTCGGCCTCGGCGATAAAACCGGCGGTCTGGATCGACGCGCCCACGCATTTCGCATGTGGAATACGGACGCTTTTCTGTTCCAGGAGTCTACCGATCCGATTTACAAGAGCATCCCTTTTTTTCTAACCATGCGCGCTGGCCGCTCTGCCGGAGTGCTCGTCGACAACACCTGGTCCAGCAGTTTTGATTTCGGCACCGTCGATCGCAATAAATATTCATTCGGCGCCGAAGGCGGACCGATCGACTATTACGTTTTCTGCGGCCCAGATCCAAAGCAGGTGATTCGCACTTACGCCTGGCTTACCGGTTTGCCTCCTCTTCCACCGCTTTGGTCTCTTGGGTTTCAACAGTCACGTTACAGCTACGAAACCGAAGCTCGTGTCCGCGAAATCGCCGCGCGTTTACGAGCCGACAAAATTCCCGCCGACGTTTTGTATCTGGACATCGATTTCCAGCAGGAGCATCGCCCCTTCACCGTCGACACCACCAAGTTTCCCCATTTCGCGCAAATGCTTGCCGATCTGAAGCGTGAAAACTTTCACGTTGTAGCCATCACTGATTTGCATATCGCCCGGCTTCCCGGGGCAGACTATGCCCCGTACGATTCCGGCGTTGCTGGCGATCACTTCGTCAAAAACGCCGACGGCTCAACCTATGTCGGCTCCGTCTGGCCCGGCCCTTCGGTTTTCCCCGACTTCACGCAGCAAGAAACGCGCGAGTGGTGGGGCACCTTATACAAGAATTTCCTCGCTGATGGTGTCGCCGGATTTTGGAACGACATGGGCGAGCCTTCCGTCTTTTTGACCCCGCTTTTGACCATGCCCGACAACGCCCAACACCGCATTGATGAACCGGGCTTCCGGCCCCGCACCGCCTCGCACCTGGAAATTCACAATGTCTTCGGCATGGAAAACTCCCGCGCCACTTACGAAGGCCTGCTCAAGCTCGAACCCGATGTTCGTCCATTCGTCTTGACCCGTGCCACCTATGCGGGAGGCCACCGCTACGCTGCCACCTGGACCGGCGACAACACTGCATCTTGGAACCATCTTCGCCTCACCACGCCGATGCTTCTAAATCTCGGTCTCAGCGGCTTCGGCTTATGCGGAGCTGACGTCGGTGGCTTCATTGGCACGCCCGGCCCTGAATTGCTCACGCTGTGGACGGAGCTTGGCACCTTCCAACCAATCGATCGCAATCATGCCAATAAGGGTTCCGGCGACAAAGAAGTCTGGGTGCACGGCCCCGAGCAAGAAGCGATTCGCCGCCGCTACATTGAAGAGCGGTATCGCTTGCTGCCCTATCTTTATACGCTGACCGAGGAACTATCACGCACCGGCTTGCCGATCGTCCGCCCCCTCTTCCTGGAATTTCCCGCCGCCACAGAAGATCGCCATCCTCTCGATCTTGATGCGGGCAACGAATTTCTTCTAGGGCCCGATTTACTTGTCGCTCCCCCGCCCTTTGCCGAGCAGCCCGACAAGTATCCTCTGAAGTTGCCGCCAGGAATCTGGTACGACTATTGGACGGGCGTACAAGTTCAAGAAAACTCCGCGCAGCCGCCTGTTGCTAAGCCGCCAGCGCTACTCATTCAACCCAGGCTCGACACTCTGCCCGTGTACGTCCGCGAAGGCTCAATCATTCCGATGCAGCCGCTAATCCAAAGCACCGAGGAAACGCCGCAAGGCCCGCTGACTCTGCGCGTCTATCCCGGCAAGCCATGCCACGGCACGCTGTATCTCGACGATGGCAAAACCTTCGCCTACACCCGCGGAGACTTCTTGCGCATGGAATTTTCCTGCGAACCCACAGCAACTGGAATCTCACTTCATATCGGAGAGCAGCAAGGCACATTTCATCCTTGGTGGAAGCAAATTCACGTCGAACTCTATGGCTGGCATTCCCCGCACGCCAATGTCACTACGAAAAGTGGCTCACCTCAGATCACCGTGTCGGTTGATTCCGCACGCAATGTGGTTAGCTTCGATATCCCAGACAGCGCTATTCATGGCACCGACCTGAATATCAGCGGCTCCAACTAAGGCCCGAGCGGTTTGCTAAGATGGTCCATCTCCAAAGTGAAATTGCGTCGCATGCTGCGCTGCCACCTGGGAAAGGGAATTCGTTTGCGAGTAGCACGAAAACCCATAACTCTTGTGTTCTCGGTGCTCTTCGCTCTAATTCTCTGTGCGCAAGAAACCACCCAAAATTCAGCTCCGCTATTTGAAGTAAAGCCCCTCCCTGGCGTTGATTTCGTCCTCCGCAACTCTCCCACCAATCGCAAATATCTCCTCGAGACTATGCCCGGCGGCGTGGCCCTTCTCGACTACAACAACGACGGCCTGCTCGACATTTTCTTAGTCAACGCTGGTCACATGCGCGACCCCATGCGCCCGCCCTTCAGTTTCGGCCGCCGTAACCCGTCTTACTGGAATCGCCTCTATCGCCAAAATCAAGATGGCACCTTCACCGACGTCACCGAGCAAGCCGGACTCGCCAACGCCGGCGACACCAATTACGGCATGGGTGTTGCCGTCGGCGACTACGACAACGATGGCTACCCCGACATCTACGTCACCAACTTCGGCAAAAATATTCTTTACCACAACAACGGCGACGGCACCTTCACCGACGTCACTGCCAAAGCCGGAGTCGCCGCTGGTGGCTGGTCCGTCTCCGCCGGTTTCCTCGATTACGATAACGACGGCAAACTCGATCTCTTCGTCGTGCGCTACCTCGATTGGTCCTTCGAAAACAGCAAAACCTGCGGCGAACAGAAACCGACGTATTGCCCTCCGGGTGAATTTCCACCAGTCACAAATATCCTTTACCATAACCGCGGTGACGGCACCTTCGAAGACGTTAGCGCTTCTTCAGGAATTGCCGCGAAAAAAGGTCACGGTCTGGGATTAGCCTTCGCCGATTACGATGGTGACGGCTACACCGATATTTTTGTGTCCAACGATGTAGTCGAGCAATTTCTCTTTCACAATAACGGCAATGGCACCTTCACCGAACTAGGTCTCGACTCTGGTGCCGCCCTTACCAACAACGGCAAAATGCTCTCCGGCATGGGCGTTGTCTTTCAGGACTACGATAACGATGGTCTGCCTGATCTTCTAGTCACCCAGCTTCCGCATCAGCCCTACGT
>JBAVNY010000237.1:0-4736 GCA_049691535.1 Candidatus Acidiferrum sp. | reverse complement strand
TCCTGCCTTGCCGCTGGCACCTGTCCGAATGCGGCAGCAGCTGGTCTGACTCTGCCCTATGCGGGGTTTACGGGGAACATTAACCAACTGCTCAGGCCGTTCCCTCAATATGGCAACTTCAACCAGGAAGACAATTCCTTCACCCCGGATCGCACGGGCAATTCCACGTATAACGCGATGCAGCTGCAAGTGAACAAGCGTTTTGCCCAAGGCCTGAGTTTCCTGGTCTCCTACACGGTGTCAAAAAACATTACTGATGCCGATTCAGCTGGGCCAGGAGTTTCCGGCTTCATCGGCACCAATAGCTTTATCGGTGAGAATTCCTACAATCGCAAAGCGGAGAAGGCGGTCAGCCAACTCGATACTCCGCAATCTTTAGTGACCAGTTTCTTTTATGAGCTGCCGCTCGGGCGGGGAAAGAAGTATTTGAATGACGGCGGCGTAAAAGATCGCGTTGCCGGAGGTTGGTACGTTTCCGCCATCCTGAGCTACCATTCCGGCACCCCAACCGAGGTTTACGGTAATTGCCAGGGTACCGCCGGCGATGTCTTATTTGGCGGGTGCAATACAACCGGCGCGGGCGCGCGAGTCAATATCGTTCCCGGTGTGCCGCAGACAAACAAATCGCATTTCAATCCAACGACTACGCCGTTCTGGAACCCTGCCGCCTTCACGCCTGCGGCACCCTTCACCTTTGGCGACGAATCGCGGTCACTATCAAGTGCGCGCGGATTTGCAGGGAAGAATGAAGACTTCACCTTAGGTAAGAAAACACACCTAATTGGCGATAAGGCCCTGATCGATTTCCAAGCCTCTTTCTTCAACATGTTCAACCGACATATTTATTCCACGCCCAGTAATGTCTTTGGGCCGAGTCTGCAGACACCCTTTGTTGCTGCGGGGCAGCCAGGTTGCGCGGGACCGCTTGCCTGCGGTTTCGGTGCGGTCACCGGTTCAAGCGGCCCGCGAATCATCCAATTCGGCTTGAAGATATCCTACTAATCGGTGAAGTCTGCCCGAAGAGTCGATAGGAGTCTGCTCAGAACCACCTGATTACCGGGGTAGCAGCCATATGGGTCAGTTCAATCGGCGTGGCTTCCTGCAGACGCTGCTGGTCACTGCTTTCGGTGCTGGCTCGGCGAGCGCGAGTATTTCGGAGAGAGTCGTTGGGCCATCGTTTGGAATAGATCTTTCACCGTCGCCTGCAAATTTGGAGCATGGTTCCCAACAACTCCGCGTCTCGCCAGCCGGTTCCCCCCTTGCGTTTCAGAATTTCCTGCGGGTGGGTGAGGAGTGGAAACCCGCGACGCTGCCCAACAACCCTTTCATCGTTGGCAGTTCCTTCCCACTGGTTACCTCGCGCATAAAGAGTGGGGATTCGCGGATACTTTGCGATGGAGAAGGCCGTGCGGAAGGCCTGGACGGCAAACCTTTATCTTATGGCTGGGACTCAGAAATCAGGGCTTTGAGCCCCGTCGCGGATGCGCCTTGGTTCCGCTTTCGCACCACCTTGCATTTGCCTGCGCCGATTAGACTTCATCAGGGCGCTCAGGTTGAGCCTCAAATCATCACCTGGTTGAGTTCCTCTTCGACTTTGATGGAAGGTCAATCGGGAAGCTGGAGACGTGTGCTGCTGGAGCAGCCAACCAAGAACTCCTTGGGTACCTATGGGAACGACCTTCCTGCAGTGTACCTATTGGACCAGACCGTCGGTGTCGAGACCTTGATGTATTTCGATTTGAGCCAAATGACTTGGATGTCGATTGAAAACGTTCCACGCTTTCTCGTTTACCGCTGCTCTAGCCTTTCCCGAATCGAACGTGACGGCACGCAGCGACTCGGGGTTGGCCTCATGGCAACGCAGGCCACCGGGAATGTCCTCCCGGCTGGAGACATTAACTTTACCTACTGGCTCCTGCAAAGGCCCATGAACCGCTTGCTGACGGCACAGGACGCTGTGGCGCGCTGGATGCAAGCGTTGCTTCCTTTGTTCGAAGAGAGGTTGACGTGGCCTCCGTGTGCCACGTCCTGGAAAGAATTTGCCACTGGTACGGTGGAAGACTTGCAGGATAAAGCCTCTGCGCAGATCGAGGCCAAAGGGCACACCGGCTTGCGTGCCTATGTTAAAGCCACTTCTCAACTCTGGACGGACGCTCCCGATAACTTCGAGTTGATGACCGTTGCGGATGTGCTCTGGCCTTCTCTCCTCTATCTGCGGCTACATCCTTCCGCGAGGTTCGAACGCGAATGCGATGAACTGCTCGCGGATCTTCCTGCTTTCTACCATCCGGAAACTCACAGCATCAGCAATGATTTCACGCCGAAAAAGGATGAGCGAGCGGACTCATGGTATCCCTTCGAGAATTCGCTGATCAAGTATCCGATGATTGGAGCTCTGGCTGGATCGAACGAAATTACAGACAAGTTCCTCGACGCCTTCCAGACCGCCCGGAAACTAGCCTTGCAGTACAATTATCTTTTTCCGATTTATTACGACGTTGCAACGCTCCAGGCGCAAGGCGCGGGCACGAATTATGCGGTGGGAGGCCTGTACGCCTGGGCGGCAGTCCTAGCCAACAAATTAACGGGAGAGGCTCAATACCTGGAAGAGGCGCGGCGGGCGATTCAAGTCCTCTACACTGTGCCACCAGATCGTCTCTTTCATGAGCCTCAAGAACTTGCGTATGGTGCGCTGGCGGCTGCGGAACTGGCCATGTCCGAGGAAGCGAAATATATCCTTTACGAACAATTACGCATGTTTTACTGGTACTCGGATCCCAGCCAGCAAAACCTCGATATTCGCGGAATGGTTCAGGCTGCCGCGTCCATCCTTTATCCCGCATTCAAGGAAAATGTGGAGGCCATTCTCCCGTGGACAGGGATCATGAAGCGCGGAATCGTGTTTGAAGGCCTGCTCCGTTTTATGGACCAGCAACGCCGGAACAACTTCTATTTCTTTGAGAACTGCACGGCGAATCGCAAGCGAGGGTCCTCCGCTTTCATACCATTTGAAAATTTGGGCACCATGGAACTTGCTGGTATGACCGGAAATGTCGGCAAGGAAATCTACGGCGCCGGAGAATCACTTTGGATGTACTTAATGTTTGAGGCTCTGGGCCAGACCTCGGATCGAGAGTTGATGCTGGTCAATCTTGACCTTCTTGACTCGATGCACGCGAAAGAATTTCCGTCGCAGAGGCTGAATTTTATTCTCTACAACCCCACACCCGACATCCGGTCCACAACCATTACTATCCCTTCGGCGAAACCGCGCAGCCTTCGACTGACTTCCAAAGGCAAGGCCATCAGTGAGCCACTTCAGGTTCCGAAACACTCTTTCTTGGAATTGATGGCTGAATTTTGACCGGGGGCAGCTAGTTCTGTCGATCGGAAATGTATTTTCGAGTTTTTGCCCTAGAACCAACAGGCTCGTGAAGGAAGGAACTCTCTCATGATCAACGCCCCTCTTTTTGTAATTCGCACGGCAAAAACCATTGCCTTCTCCACCTTTTTCTTAATGACCTTTGCCGGAGCCGCTGTCGTTCCTTTCGTCCCGCCTTTTGGGCAGTGGACCCGGCTTTCCACCGAGCCGATTATTTCTCCAATCGGAGATACCTTCGAGTCCGCTGGAACGTTTAATCCTTCTGTCGTCAAAAAAGACGGCAAGTTTGTGATGCTTTACCGTGCTCAGGATCGCAAAGGTACATCGTCACTTGGTTATGCAACCAGCGACGACGGCATCCATTTCACTCGCCGGCCCGAGCCCGTCTTGGTTTCAGAAGCTGCATATGAAAAAGGTGGAGGAGTTGAAGATCCCAGGTTGCAGAAAATTGGCGATACCTACTACCTGACTTACACGGGATACAACAATGTTGACGCTAAGACGGTGGACGAGGGAAACGCTCAGTTGTGCCTGGCCACATCCACCGACCTGATTCAGTGGCACCGGCAGGGAGTAATCATCCCTAGTTACAAAGGAAAATGGAATGTGAAATGGACCAAGTCTGGTGCGATTGTTCCTCAAAAAATCAACGGCAAATACTGGATGTACTATCTGGGTGACGCGCAGGGTAAGGGGCAGCAAATGGGAATAGCCTATTCCGACGATCTGCTGCACTGGAGAGACGCCCTCGATCATCCAGTAATGGCGAGTCGCCCAGGTTTATTTGACTCGCAGGTTGTCGAGCCCGGGCCGCCGCCGATCGTAACGCCACACGGGATTTTCTTGGTTTATAACGGTGCCGACGACAAACTGGTTTATTCAACAGGCTGGGTCCTGTTCGACAAAAACGATCCCACCAAAGTGCTGGCCCGCTCTGAAAAAGCCGTTTTTGCGCCGGACAAGGATTGGGAAAAAGTGGGACAAGTTCCCAATGTCGTGTTTGTCGAAGGGATGGTTCGGGACGGCAACCGCTGGCTATTTTATTATGGCGGAGCAGACAAAAACGTAGGCGTGGCCACGGCGCCGGTGCTCTAGGAATCTTGCCGGATGAGGCCGGGTCGCTTTTTACTCATTCACAGAGCGCGGCTGCACCAGCAATACCCGCGTCCTCCCGATAATGTGCGAGCATCAGTGGGATGTCCAACGGATTAGGGTTAAGGCATGCGCCGCGCCAGCGCTCGGGAATCTCATCGAGAAACGGTGCGAGCAGGGAAGAAACCCCACCGCCGATCACAATGACGTCAGGTTCCAGGAGGTCGATGATGTTTCCGAGTCAGTATGCCAACAGATCCAG
>JBAVNY010000236.1:0-8627 GCA_049691535.1 Candidatus Acidiferrum sp. | reverse complement strand
ACCCTATGCGGGGCCGGCGCTTTTGAGTGGACGCGCTGCTGCGGTGTTTTTCCACGAAGTACTCGGCCATCGCATGGAAGGCCATCGACAGAAGGATGAAGAAGAAGGACAGACGTTCACGAAGAAGGTCGGCCAGGAAGTGCTGCCGAAATTCTTGAGCGTAACCGATGATCCAACATTAAAAGAGATGGACGGAATAAAGCTGGCGGGTTCGTACTCGTTTGACAACGAGGGAGTGCCCGCGCAGCGGGTAGTAGTGATTAAGGACGGTGTGCTGGAGAACTTCCTGATGTCGCGGATGCCGATCAAGGGATTCGATCAATCGAATGGTCATGGTCGGAGTCAACCCGGACTGATGGCGACCGGGCGGCAGGGAAACTTGATAGTGACATCCAGCCAGACAGTGCCGGAAGCGCAAATGCGGCAGAAACTTATCGATGAAGTGAAAAAGCAGGGTAAGCCCTACGGTTTGTATTTCGATGATATTCAGGGCGGATTCACGTTGACCACGCGCTCGCTGCCACAAGCATTTCAGGTGCTGCCGGTAATTGTGTACAAGGTGTACCCCGACGGGCGGCCGGATGAACTGGTGCGCGGCGTGGACATCGTTGGAACACCGCTGGCGGCATTGACAAGGATTATCACCACTGGAGACAAGGAACATGTGTTCAATGGGGTGTGCGGAGCAGAGAGCGGCAATGTGCCAGTATCCGCAGTGGCTCCGGCAATGCTTTTCAGTGAGATGGAAGTGCAGAAGCGGGCGCACGGGAGAGAACGGCCTCCGATTTTGCCTCCCCCAGGCGCAGCGACAACGGCTTCAAATGCCGGCGATGGCGTAAAGCAAGCGGTGGCCAAGGCAGAGGTGAAGCCATGAGCGGGAAGATGCTTCAAACGAAGTCAATTCTGGCTGCAGCGCTGCTGCTTACGGGAGTAATGGCGGCAAGACCCGTGATGGCGTGGGACGGCAACGACGATGCAGCAGCCAAGAATCCGGATGCCGCGGCGATGGCGGCGGCACATGAGGCGGCGAAAGGTGATCCGCTGCTGGAAGCGCTGCTGGCGGAGCTAGACCGTTCGAAAGCGCAGTTAAAGATGGATCAGGTCAAGGCGCCTTATTACATCGAATACCGCGTGAACGACGTAGACGGGTTTGACTCGGAGGCAGCTTTCGGCGCGTTGCGAGATAGCCAGCGATCGCACCTGCGAGTGTTGCGCGTGGTGGTGCGCATCGGCGATTACAAACAAGATAGCTACTACAATCAAGGCACCGGCAGCGCGTCCATCCTGCCAACGGATGATGACCCGATCGCACTGCGCCGGCAGATTTGGCTGCTGACCGACGACGCCTACAAATCCGCGGCGGATGCGTATGCGGAAAAACTGGCTACGCTCAAGCAATACACCGCGGAATTAAATCCAGTGGATGATTTCGCGCACGCGCCAGTGGTGTCTTCGGTTAGCCCCACGGTGAGTCTGAAGATCGATCAAGCGGCTTGGGACAAGGCACTGGAAGACGCTAGCGGGCTTTACCGTAAGTATCCGGACGTGCAGTCGGTGAGCGCGTCGGCACGGTTCACGGCGGTCAATGAATACTTCGTGAACTCGGAAGGAACCATTGTGCGCAATGGGCGCACGACGGCGACGGTGACAGTGAGTGGCTCGACACAGGCAGAAGATGGAATGAGGCTGAGCCGCAATCCATTCTGGACTGAGGAGCGCGCCGAGGACCTGCCGAACCATGATGCGTTGTTGAAAGAAACCACGAAGATGCTGGACTCGCTGAAGGCTCTGCGCGATGCCCCCATTGTGGAAGAGTCGTATCGCGGGCCGGTGCTATTTGCTCCGGACGCTGCGGACGACATCATGTCCGGACTGGTGGCCGGAAATATTCTTGGGCGCAAGCCGCAGCTTGGTCGACCAAATCGTACGACCGGAGCATTTGCGACCAGTTTGAAGACGCGTGTGCTGCCTAAGTTTGTAACTGTGCTGGACGATCCAACGATGCGGCAATTCCAGGGCAAAACTTTGCTGGGCAGTTATGCCTTTGACAGTGAAGGGGTAAGGGCCCAGGAAGTAACGCTGGTGGATAGCGGCACGCTGCAGAGTTACCTGGTGGGACGCCAGCCGCTGCGAGACTTCCCTGCTTCGAATGGACATGGCCGAGCCGCACCGGGCACATCGCCACAACCTGCCGTGGGCACATTCATCGTGAAAAGTTCGGAGCCAGAATCTGCAGATTCGCT
Source organism: Candidatus Acidiferrum sp. (assembly GCA_049691535.1). Classification (GTDB taxonomy): domain Bacteria; phylum Acidobacteriota; class Terriglobia; order Acidiferrales; family UBA7541; genus Acidiferrum. Next base: position 6,384 of record JBAVNY010000236.1, on the reverse strand, counting down.
AAAGCAGAAACTTATTCAGATGGCCAGCGAGCAGAACAAGCCATACGCCTATCGAGTGGACACGCTAGGGCCCGGGAATTCGCCGCGATTGCTGTATCGCGTCTACGTGAAGGATGGGCACGAAGAACTGGTGCGTGGCGCGGTGTTTAACGAACTGGATGTGCGCGCCCTACGAAATGATTTGGTGGCGTTGGGAGACGATCCGCTGGTGAGCAACCGGATGGGTGGAGTTCCACAGACCATCATTGCCCCGTCGCTGCTTTTCGATGAACTGGAAGTAAAGCGGGCGGACACGAGCAAGGACAAGCTCCCGGAATACCCTGCACCGGGATCAAAAAACTGAAGTCGTAATTCGCTGGTCTTAATTAGAAGCCTGAAAAATTGAGTGGCTCAGCCCTGCGTTGGGCAGATAACCCTATTTGGCGCTGCGGACCGACTGCTTATAGCCGCTTTTCTGCGCTTGCTTGTAGCCGTTTTTCTGCGCCTTTTTCTCGGTTTTCTTCTGAGCCTTCAGGGATTTCTTGCCGAATTTCTGTTGCCGCTTGGCGGCCTTTTTGAAGTACTTCTCTTGCTGCTTTTGTTCCTTGAGATTTTGCTTTTTACTCTGTTCGAGGTTGCGCATCTGGGCGTAAGCGGGTCTTGCCGCCAGTACGCTCAAAGCCAGCAATGTGAAAAGCACCAGGCGCTTCATACGGAATCCCTTCACTTCGAGTTGCTAGTGTATACCCAACACAATTCTTGCGACAGCTGCCAGGAGCCGGTGGGAACAGGTAAGGAAGAAATTAATTGACGAGGAGCAAATAGCGGCCGAGACTTTTTCGTATGAATCTGCGGGAACGACTGGAATGGGTAGGCAGGATGGGCTTTTTGGTGTTCATCCTGGCGTCAGCGGCCTTTTTGAGCGCCATTACGGCCATGCGGGTGGCAATCCACGGGCGCGAAGTGCCCATGCCCAACGTGGTGGGAAAGAACGTGGCCGAGGCCAGCCAGATGCTGCGATCCAAGGGCTTGCTGCTACACGTGGCGGACCGGATCTATAGCGACGAACCGATTAACCATGTGGTGCGGCAGACTCCTTCCCCAGGGATGCAGATGAAGGTTTCTCAGCAGGCCCACGTGGTGCTGAGTCTGGGACAGCGACAACTGGAGATCCCGTCACTGGACGGGAGCACACTGCGGGTGTCACGCATTGAACTGCTGAGATCCGGCCTGCAGGTTGGCGAGGTGTCGGCAATTTCGCTAACTGATCAGCCCGCCGATACAGTTCTGGAGCAGAACCCTAAGCCCGGCAAAGGAGCGGCCACGCCGCGCGTCGATGTGCTGGTATCGGCGGGGGCACGCGAAACATCGTACGTCATGCCATTTTTTCTGGGGCTGAATGAGACCGAAGTTCAGAAACGCCTGGATATGGCGAGTCTAAAAAGAAAAGTGAATTATGTGGCGGCCCCGCAGTGGCCGCACGGCACGGTGATCGATCAGACGCCGCTGGGCGGGACGCGGATAGCAGCAACCAGCGAAGTTGAATTGACCGTCGCCAATTGAAATCGTGCGCACTCGTCGTTAGCAAGACTCCCTGACGATTTAGTGGGCTTCCTTGTTGTGCAGTTTGGAGCACATAGTAAGCGCATTATTTGGATTGACCGCGCCGTCGCCTTCTTCAATGTGTTGGATTATCCCGTTCTTATCGATGACGATGTTGGCGCGCTGCGCCCATTCGTAGGTCTGATTCTTCTCGTCGTAGCCCTTGAGGATGCCGTAGGCCGTCAGCATCTTCTTGTTCATGTCGCTGAGAAGCGGAAAGGTGACGCCAATCTGCTTGGCGAAGGCGGCGTTGGCGGCGGGAGAATCGATGCTAACTCCAAGAACTTCCGTGTCGGAACTATTGATCTTGCCTTCTTTGATTCCAGACTGGACCGCCTGGAGCTGCTTGGTTCAACCTTCAGTGAAGGCGAGAACGTAGACAGCAAGCAAGACATTTTTCTTACCGCGATAATCGCTCAGCTTAACGGGTTTCCACTGGTCGCTGAGCAACTCAAAGTCGGGAGCCTTGTCGCCCACTTTGAGAGAAGCCTTGGCGACTGCATCGGCATGTGAGGAGATCGGCGAGTTCGAAAGTAGAGGCGAGATAGCAAAAAGCACGCACGCTGCCAGAGCAAACTTCATTGACGTACCTCCAATCGTGAGATTGAGGCTGCATCATAGCTGGAGGTCGAGCTGCGCAGAAGCAATAAATTGTCAATTATAGGTCTTGCCTGCGCGGGGCAAAGTGCTGGCGGAAATACCGTGCATCAACGCTACGACCACGCGCAACTAACGCAGATAACCCCAATTGTGCAATTTATCGGAGTCTTCCACCCAGCGATCGCCGATGTCAGTGCGGTAGTACATGTTGGGGATCAAGACATTCTTGATGCGGGAATAAACCTGAGCTTGCGTTTGACGCATGGTCTGGCCGCTGCCGATGACGATGAGCACGACACCAGACGTTCCAGCAACTAACCACTGACCATTGACGATTTTCACGTCTTCAATGTGAATGCCTTCGAGATTGGGGCGCTTGAAGACAATGGCGGCATTCTTAGAAAAAGAATTGAAGGTTTCCTCGTCATCGAAGGGAAACGGCGGAACGACGATGCGCACGCCAATCTGAAAGCCGCTGCGGGTGCGCCACTTGGGCTCATGGCCGTTGGCCAGCTCCCAAAAAAAATCACTGATCGGCGTGAGCATGCCTTCGTGTTGAATGCTGATGGTGGGATAGCCGAAGCGCGAGGTAAATTCGAGCGGATAGATGCCGTTGTTGTTGACGATGCAATTCAGGTCGATGTAGCCGACGTAGCCTTCTTCCGCAAGCTTGGGCTCCATTTTGAGGAGGGTGCGATGGAAGAGCGCGTTGGGCTCGCTCCAGAACATCGCGGTACCCATTTCACCGGTGGGAGGGCCGACCTCACCGGGAAAAAGTTTCTTGTGTTCGAAGTTGATGTTGACCGGCGTGATGAATTTCTTGCCGTTGAAGAAGGCGCCGACCGCGACCTCGACGCCATTCACGCGGCGCTGCAATTGGAAAACTTTGATCTCTTCCGAGAACGCTCGTTTATAGGCTTCGAGCATGCCGATAACGTCGTTGCCATCTTCTTCTTCGCCTACAAAGAGGCGGCGCTTAACGTTTTGCGCCTCGCCGCTGGGTTTGATGACGTAGCGGTCCGGATTCTTGCGGACGAATTCAATGGCGGGATCGAAGGAGTCGAAATCCTGGTAAGGGATGATGCTGACACCCGCTTTTTTCAGCTCTTCCTGGCCAAAGGAACGATCATCTTCAAGATTGTCGGTATACTCGGTGCCGCCAATGACGGGCTTGCCGGTGGCGCGGAGCGCATGAGCTTTGGCCCCTTGTCCGAGGGTGTCATCAAAAACGATGATGTCGGCCCATTTGGCGTCTTTCTCGTAGTCATCGGACTTAGGAACGAAACCATCGGCGATATCGCGCTCTTTTTCGTTGTCGATGTAATAGCGGACTTCGTGACCTTCTTTGAGGACTTGCCAGGCGATGTCGCCAATCAGACCCGAAAGTGAGGCAAAGAGGAACTTTCGCTTAGGCATGAAGGACGCTTTGCAGAGTGCCAGGGGAGAGCATAGGCTTATTGTAGAGACTGTAGGCAGAGATTTGTATTACAAAACGTTGAAAATGGAAATGGTAGTCCCAAGGCATACTTTGCGACCTTCCCAGAAAACCTGACCGGAAGAGATGGCATCAGACGTGGCTGAGAAGGAGCCTGGACGGAAGGACAAGTTCTTGACCAAACTGGCCTTCCGTTCAGGTTATACTCGGTAGCAGGCGGGCCGGTGGTTCGGGAAACCATCCAGTAGACCGGGGACGGCTGCCTCTCGAAACGAAAACCAAGTGAGGTGAAGAGTGCGGAGATTACCGCTTCTTCTCGTAGGCGTAATCGTGCTGGTGAGTGCGGGCCAATGCTCGGCTCAAATATTGCATAAGAAAAAGAAAGTGGATAAGTCCACCGATGCAAGCAACACGGCAGAACCAGACAAACAGTTGTATGACAAGGCCATCTCGGACATCAAACATGGCAAGCACGAGGTAGGGCGACTCGGACTGCAAACGCTGATTAACACTTATCCCGACAGCGAATACCTGGCTAAAGCCAAACTGGCGATTGCGGACTCGTACTTTAAAGAAGGCGGCACCGCAAATATTACGCAAGCTATCGCCGGCTATAAGGACTTCATCGTTTTCTTTCCGTTCCTTCCGGAAGCAGCTTATGCGCAAATGCAAGTGGCTATGGCCAACTACAACGAAATGGCCAAGGCAGACCGCGACAATACCCATGCGCGCGCGGCTGAAGAAGAATTTCAGACCTTTTTGACGAAGTATCCCAAGGATCCGCTGGCACCTCAGGCACAGCAACGGTTGCGCGAAGTGCAAGAAATCATCGCAGACGGACAGTATCGCATTGCGTACTACTACTACTTGAAGGGCGATAAGCGCGCCGCCGCAGGGAGACTGATTCCCTTGACCAAGCGGTACCCGCTGTATAGCAAATCCGATACTGCGTTGTGGATGCTGGGCGACATTTTTGAGAAGAGCGAGCGCAAGGATATCGCGGGCTCTTACTATGGACAGATCGTACGAAATTATCCGCTGTCGACCCATGCGCCGGACGCTAAGGCGAAGTTAAAGGCATTCAATATGCCGATACCGCAGCCCGATGCGAAGGCTGTGGCTTGGATGACTGCCGAACAGAATGCCCCACGGCCCAAGGAAAGCATTGTACATAGGTCTTTCGGCATGTTACATAGCGGTCCGGATGTTCATGCCGCAGCGCTGAATGGCGTGCCAACGATGGAAGGCGAAAGCGATTCAGAGGCAGGCACTGACATTCTGAAGGGCGGAGGCCGAGCGACGCTGGTGGGCGGGACCGCGGGGTCAACAGGAACTCCCTCGTCCGGTGTCGTGGCGACGGTGAAGCCTGGAGAAGCAGCGCCAGCAGGCAGTGCGACGGGCGCAGCATCGGAGGACGTGAACAGCTCGACCTCAGGCTCGGGCGCTCCGGATTCCGCCAATACACCGCCCGCGACTGGCGGAACAGATGCTGCGACGGACAGTTCGAGTTCGTCTTCCTCCACAACGCCGGCAGCAACCGATGGTTCAACGACCAGCACCGACGCGGCAAAGACGGATGGTTCGCAAACACCCGCCACAACCACAGACGACAAGAATCAGAAGGAGTCCAGCAGCAAGAAGAAGGGCTTGAAGAAACTTTTGCCCTGGTAAGTAACTGCGGTTAAAACAGTAGACGAAGGGGTGCGGGGCGACTCGCACCCCTTGTCCATTAGTACAGGTGTCTGCAGGGAAAGAAGCATGTCTACTTCCGACACACGGCAGCGGTGAGGCGATTGACGCCCCCATCGACGAGTGCTCCAATACAATTTACTTGGGTGTAGTGCGAACCGCGGGTGTTTGGAGGACGTTCGGTGGCCAAGATCCTGGTTGCGGACGACAACAGCAATATCCAAAAGATGGTGGGACTGGCCCTGAAGGACCAAGGAATTGACGTGGTCGCTGTGGGCAATGGCGAAGCGGCCGTGCGGAAACTGGCGGACGTAAAGCCAGACCTGGTGCTTGCTGACGTGTTCATGCCGGTGCGGAATGGCTACGAAGTTTGCCAATACATCAAGCAGGACCCAAATTTTTCGCATATTCCCGTAATTCTACTGGTGGGCGCGTTTGATCCCTTGGACGAGCAAGAAGCGCAGCGCGTGGGCGCGGATGGCGTGTTGAAAAAGCCATTCGTTCCGCCTGATCCTTTGATTTCGATGGTGAAGTCAGCATTGGCGCGGGCAGGCGTGCATGTTGGGCCTGCAGCGGCTGTGCCGGAGAAGCCTGCGGAGCCTTCGCGGAGTGCTGCGGATCTGCTACGTGCGACCGCGGCGGCCAAGGCGGCAGCTGCAGTAAAAGTGCCGGAGGCCGAAGCCGAGCCGGTCGAAGAAGACTTTCCGCCGATGCCATCGCCATTGAAGATCGATGCCGGACATGAGCCACTGGCTTTTGGAAATCTGCTGGGAACTGCCGAAGTCGAAGACGATGCGGCGTTCGTGCCTAAAGGGAATGGCGCCACGCTGGAACATAGTTGGGGCACGGAGAGCGACGAAGTCGAAGAAGAGGCCGAGGAAGAAGAAGCTACCCATGGCGGTTGGCGGCCCGGAGGTTTGGATGCGCAGTTGGAAGAAGCCGCGAGCGGAGTGAACAGTGCACCGGATTGGCGCGAACAAGCTTTCCACGGGAATTCGCCGGCGCGAAATGGACGAGTGAGTCAGTGGACACCGTCGGCAGAAAAGACCAAGTTTACGGAAGTGGCGAAAGCGCCGAGT
>JBAVNY010000235.1:0-6413 GCA_049691535.1 Candidatus Acidiferrum sp. | reverse complement strand
GTATGGAATCCACGGCAAACGTCACGTCCGAGATCTCCACGATCAGCAGCACCAGAAACAAAGGCGTTGCCAGCAGCTTCCCGTTCTCCCGCACGAAGAAGCTCTCACCGTCATACTTCTTCGTAACCTGCAGGTGCTTACTAGCAAAGCGAAAGATCGGATTCCTCTCGTAGTGCACTTCCTTCTTCCGCCGCAACAGAATATGTAGCCCAGCGAGAATCAGGAACACTCCAAACGCCGGCAGTATCCAGTGGAATCGTGAAATGAGCACGGACCCAGCAGCGATCATGATGCCGCGCATCACCAGCGCGCCCAAAATTCCCCATGCCAACACCCGGTGTTGCACCCGCTCTTCCACCTGGAAGCTGCGAAAAATCACCAGGAACACAAACAGATTGTCGATACTCAGCGATTTCTCGATTACATAGCCGGTGAGATATTCCAGGCCCTGCTGCCCACCATACCAATGCCAGACAAAAAAACCGAACATCAGCGCAAGACTGATCCACAACGCGCTCCAAAATACCGACTCGCGAATTCCTACGCTGTGCGCTTTGCGGTGGAAGACACCCAGGTCCAGGGCTACCGCGATTAGAACAAAAGCGTTGAACCCCACCCACAGCAGAAGCGTGCCCATTCAAAAAGAATAACGTATATCGCGGTGAGTCCCTACGGAGTCAGCGGCTTGTGCGCGTCGGAAGCATTTAAATTCGTCAATTCCAGTCGCGTAGGCCGGCCCGCTTGAACGGTCACCGGCACATCCCACCGCAGCCGCCGGTCACCCGAAGATGCATCCAGTCCCAACGAACTCACCCAGTAATTCCCCGGCGCTAGCCCAGCAACAGCCGCGTGCCCTTGCAGGTCCGTCTCGCCCTTAGCCGCCAGATACTTCGTCTGCGCAGTGTCGGGTGCTAGCTGCGCTACCTTGTTTCTGTGGTCCGCATGAATCTTGTCCCATTCATTCTTCGGATTCACGCCGCCAAGTTCCAACTCAATCCCCGAAATCGTCGCCGGGTGGCCCTGCACAAATTTCTTCATCTCCGTCAGATACTGACTGTGAAGTTTTTCGTATTTCGCTGGATTGGCTTCCTTATCCGTCTCGCGAAACTTGGGCATCGGCAATCCGTTGGTTACCCCACCGCTATTTGACCGTACATACGCCGCAAAAAATTCCGGCACGCCCATCACACTTTCCGGCGTAATCAGCGTGTCGACATCGGGTGACGTCAAATCCATCACGTCGTGCGCCTTCATCCAGTCTCGCAATTCCGGCGAGGCTTTCATCTTCGACAGAAACTCATCGCGCGTCGGAAGCGCGTCTCCAGCCTCCACCTCTTTCACGATGTCCGGGTAGCTCTTCGTCAGCACGTACAGCGTAAACTCCCGCACGGGTTCCGGCCGTCCACCCGTAGGCGTAATCCTCGCCGTCAGGTCCAGAGACGCCGTTTGTGTCTGCGCCGCCAGCATGCCCACCCAAAGACAAGCCGCGCAGAAAATCCCAATCGCTCTAAAAATTGTTTGCATGGGCTCATCCTAGCAAGTTTCGCCAGGCCGCGAAGCCTCTTCACATCAGCAGTTGTCCAATGAATCGTCTTAGGGAGGAAGTTTATCTGAAATTTAGTACAGCCGGAAGTTCACTTCAAATTGCACCAGCGTCGCCACCGGGCGTCCGCCAGGTCCCACCGCAGGCTTGCAGCGCCATGTCCGCATGGTCTGCACCGTAGTGTCATCCAAGCCCAATCCAGGGCTCTTCTCCACGCGCATATTCGTCACGTGGCCATCCACCGTGATCACCGCTTCTACGTTCACCACGCCTGAATACTTCGCTTTGCGCGCTTCTTCCGAGTACGGAGGATTCGGCATGTAGAAACATGTCGGTGAGCCAACTCCATTCACGCCCGCTCGAAAAACGCCGCCACCTGTGCCGCCACCCTCGCCAGGCCCCAAGCCGCCGCCGTTTCCGCTACCAATTCCGCCGCCTTCACCAGAGCCGATGCCGCCACCACCACCAGGCCCATTCGACATATTCACCGTCGACGCCAGCGGATCGCCAAAATTGCTCAAATTATTATTTGCCACTTTCAAATCCGGGGGTCCCAACAGGCTTGGATCCATCGGCAGCTTCGGATTTGGATTCTTAATCGTCGCCGAAGGCGGCGTAAACTGCGTCATCGCAAACTTTGGCGCACGGCCCTTAGTCGCCGGCGTTGGCGAACGATCGCCTCCGCCACCGCCACCACCCGCCTTGTTGTTTCCCGCCGGCAGTTTCGAAATATACGGAGAAATGTCGATACCCGTCACGTCCACCTTATTATTCTTGGCCTGGACGTGCTTCATGTTGTTCCACGCGAACGGCACCACCAACAGCGCCACAATTCCTACGTGAACCGCGAACGCAATGGCCCGCGTCCACCCGGCGTCCTCGTCCTTCGACCAAATGTCTTTTACCTTAATTGGCTTGATGCCCGCAGGCAGTGGTGCCGGCGGTGTGGGCGAAAAAAATTCCTTCAAGCGTTCCCGAAAGCCGCCAAACGTCCCGCCCCAATCCACTTCCAATCGCTTATTAACAGGAGCCTTCGAAATCGAAGGTGCCGACAGGAAAAACTTGAAATTCTCTTTCAGTCCAGAGCCAAACGTGCTCTTGGTGAACGGCGCATCATCGCGCTCGGTCACTTTAATCGGACGTTCAAACAGGAATTGTTTCAGGTTGGACCAGAAATCATCGGGCATCAGCATTTCAGGGCGCCCGAAATCCGGCAGCGCCCCTTCCGCAACCGGAATCACTTCTTCCGGGCCGGTGCGTTTCGGCTTGCTTAGTTCATCTGGAAGAAGGTTTTGAAAACCTGGCACCGTTTTTCCCTCTAGTAGACTAGGACGCAGGCTGCCCTTAAATGGTTCGCTAGCCCTTTAGGATTCCAACAAGCCGGGAAAGGTTGCGCCTCCCCTACGGCTGACACAACCACGGCGAATATTGTAACATACGTGGTTACACTGCTTTCCGTTGTTTCCCGCCGTGCAACCTAGGTTGTTGACCATTTCAGGTCACCCAGAAATTGGCGGCGTAGAAGGGAATTTCGCACACTGTACCTATGGCCGAACCACTGGAACTCAAGAAAACTCTGAATCTTCCCAAGACCGACTTTCCCATGAAAGCCAGCCTGCCTCAGAATGAGCCCAAAATGCTCGAGGCTTGGCAGCAGTCCGGCCTCTACGAACGCATCTTGGCCGCTCGCCAGGGAAAGCCGCTCTTCGTTCTGCACGATGGGCCCCCCTATCCCACCGGCACTATCCACTTGGGTACCGGCCTCAATAAGATTCTCAAAGACATGATCGTCAAGTCCAAGAGCATGGCGGGCCATTACGCTCCATACGTGCCTGGCTGGGATTGCCACGGCCTGCCCATCGAAACGCAGGTTGAAAAAGAACTCGGCGGCAAGGGTAAAGTCTCGCCCGCAGAGTTTCGCCAGCGCTGCCGCGACTACGCCACCCGTTACGTCGAGCAGCACAAGCGCGATTTCAAGCGCCTGGGAGTCTTCGGCCGTTGGAACGATCCCTACCTCACCATGAGCCATGAATACGAGGCCACCATCGCCAGCGCTTTTCTCGACTTTATGGAGAAGGGCTATGTCTATCGTGGACGCAAGCCGGTCTACTGGTGCATCTACGACAACACCGCCCTCGCTGAAGCCGAAGTCGAATACGAAGATCACACCAGTCCCTCGATCTGGGTCACCTTCAAGGTCGCCGATGGCAATGGCAAAGTCGGCTCCGATGTTTCGGCCGTAATCTGGACCACTACTCCCTGGACCATTCCGCACAATCGCGCGCTAGCCTTCCATCCGGACTTCGACTACGCCGTCGTCCAAACGGAGAAAGGCCGCCTCCTGCTGGCCGCCGATCGCATCGCCGCGCTCCAGGCAGACTGCGGCATCGCCGAAGCCGAAGTGATTGCCACATTTAAAGGCCGCGAATTCGACGGTATGAAGTTTCAACACCCGTTCCTGCCCATCCAAGTCCCCGGCGTTCTCGCCGATTACGTCACACTCGATCAGGGCAGCGGCATTGTGCACACCGCTCCAGGACACGGTGCCGACGACTTCGTTACCGGTCAACGCTACAACCTCGAAATTTATGCGCCGCTCGATGATCGTGGCGTATACACCGAAGGCTTGCCCGAATACAAAGGCAAAGACGTCTTCGCGGCGAATCCCATCATCGTCAAACTTCTCGCCGATCGTGGCGCACTGCTGGGCCATCATCCGTACAAGCACAGCTACCCGCATTGCTGGCGCTGCCACAATCCCGTCATCTTCCGTGCCACCGAGCAGTGGTTCATCAAGATGGATCAGGCCGCCCACGGAAAATCCGAAACGTTCCGCGAGGAAGCGCTTGGCCAGGTCAAAACCGTAAAGTGGATCCCCGCCTGGGGCGAAGATCGCATGTACGAAATGATCGAGCATCGCCCCGATTGGTGCGTCTCGCGCCAGCGTTTCTGGGGCACCCCGATTATCGTTTTCTACTGCGACGCCTGCGGCAAGCGCCTGGAAGATTTCACCGCGCTGCGCAATGTCGTGAAATGGTTTCAGAAAGAAGGTGCCGATGCCTGGTACAAGCATTCTGCCGAAGAACTTTTACCTCCGGGCACCAAGTGCTCCTGCGGCGCAGCAGGGAAGTGGCGCAAGGAAAACGACATTCTCGATGTCTGGTTCGACTCCGGTTCCTCGCACCTCGCCGTACTGCATGGCAAAGAATGGCCTGCCGACATTTACCTTGAAGGCCCCGATCAATACCGTGGCTGGTTCCACAGTTCCTTGCTGATCGGCGTCGGTGTTCGCGACAAAGCGCCCTATCGCGGCGTGGTCACCCATGGCTGGACACTCGACGAGCAAGGCCGTCCTATGTCCAAATCCTTGGGCAACATCGTGCTGCCCACAGAAATTTGCGACAAGTGGGGCGCGGATTTGCTTCGCCTCTGGGTCGGCTCGCAGGAATATCAGGCCGACGTCAAGATGAGCGATCGCGTCATGACCCAGCTCAGCGAGGCCTATCGCAAAATCCGCAACACCTTCCGCTTCGCGCTCGGCAATCTCAGCGATTTCGATCCATCTCGCGATGTGCTGCCCAACGACCAACTCGAAGAGATGGATCTCTGGATGCTCGAACACACCGCCGATCTCGTCAAGCGGTGCCGCGAGTGGTATTCCTCTTACGAATTCCACCGCATCTACCACGCCATTCACGACTACTGCGTAGTCGATCTCAGCTCCTTCTACTACGACGTTCTGAAAGATCGCCTCTACACCAAAGCGCCGCGCAGCAATTCGCGCCGCTCCGCCCAGACCGCCATCTGGAAGATCACTAGCGCACTAGTCCGTCTAGCGACACCCATTCTCGTCTTCACCGCCGAAGAACTCTGGAAGTATTTGCCCAAAGCCGCTGGTGAACCGGAAAGCGTCCACATCGCGTTGTTCCCCGACGAAGCGGAACTGCGTACCGGAATCTCCCCCGAGAAAGCCAACACCTGGGAACTTCTCGCCAAAGTGCGCGCTGAAGTTTTGAAAGCCCTCGAAGTAGCCCGCAACGAGAAGAAGCTCATCAACTCCGGCCTCGAATCCAAAGTCCTGCTCAACGCCGACCTGGAATTAAAAGCCAAGCTCAAGCACTATCTGCCGCTGTTGCCCGGCCTCTTCATCGTGTCGCAGGTCGACCTCATCAACGCCGGTTCCGGCGACTATCGTTCTGATCTCGTGCCCAATCTCGAAGTCACCATCCAACGCGCCGAAGGCAAAAAGTGCGACCGCTGCTGGAACTATTCCACGCACGTTGGCGAAAACCCGCGCTACCCAACCATCTGTGAACGCTGCAGCGAAGCCATAGCCGAAATCGAAGCCACCCCAGCAGAAGTAAAAGCCTGATGCTGCCTAATCAAGCTTCGCCGCGATCATTTGAGGTAGCCGGGTGCCCCACACGCCGTACTTGCGTGTGGGGGTTTAGACCAAACTCCGCCAACAACGCATCATCCAGCACTCCCCGTCATTCCGAACGGAGTGAGGAATCCCTCTTCGATTTCATCCCGGCGAGACTTCATCGTTTCGATCTCAACCTTACCCCGTCCCAAACCCTATCCCGGCCAACCTTCACCCACCCCGCATGATCCTCCCCCGCCGAATCCGCTGGCTCGCCCTCACTCTCGCCGTCGTGTTCCTCGACCGCGCCACCAAAGCCTGGATCGAATCGCGCCCGCCCTCCTACTTTCCCCACGTAGTGATTCCCAACGTCTTCGACATCATCTACTCCCGCAATCCCGGCATCGCCTTCAGCTTTCTTGCCGATTCCTCCTCCGCCTTCACCCGCATCTTCCTGATCGTAAGCTCTATACTAATCATCGGCGTTATCGCCTGGCTCCTCGTCGC
>JBAVNY010000234.1:0-3153 GCA_049691535.1 Candidatus Acidiferrum sp. | reverse complement strand
GGAATACGCCTCTCCATCACCCTTCCATGTCGTGAGTTGAAAGTTCTTCCCAGCGGCGATCCGTTGCACCCGGATGTTCTTAAACGTTAAAGGCTGGCGATACGAGCATTTGGATGGCGGCGCGGTTGCTTCCAGAAAATACGCCGGCCCTTCGCCAACGACTTGCGCAGATCCGTCAGGCTTGACTAGCACCGCAGCATTTTCATCCACCGCGATAGCGCGTACCCGCTTGCTCCACCCGTCCTGCGAAATCCGCGCCATAAATACCAACAACCGGCCCATCCGATCACGCTTCACAAAGTGTGTGTCCGTGATCGTACCCGCAAGCAATGGAATCTTTAAGAAATCGCGAGACAGCGTCACTTTGTTTCCGTACGGATTCGCCAGCGCTTCCGGCGAATGGATCGTATCGATGATCGAAGCGAACGAATATTCACCGAGTATCGCCAAGCCCGCGCTCGACCCTCCGATTGGCTTACCCGCCAGGATGTGGCGATTTAGCGCCTCCTGCACTGGTGTATCTTGCCAAAATCGCACGTAGTTCGATTGATCGCCACCGGCAATGAAAATGGTTTCTGCCTGATCGATGATTTGTACCACCTTGGCATCGTCCGAATCTTCGCGTTCATTAAACACGATGGTAGCTACCGAGTTCAGTGGGCAGACCGCGCTGATCTCCTTATTCACTTTTGTCGCGTAGTCGTCGTCGGTGTTGGCTCGCAAAATTAGAAAATCGCCGCCATTCGTCTGGTCGCGCAGAAACTGAAAAGCTGCATCCTGCTTGGCGCCTCCGCCCATCAGGGCGAATCCAGCGCGCGGCTTCACCATGATGCCTGCGTCACTTCCGGTTCGAAAATATTTCCACTTAGGCTGGGCGTTTAGCACGCCGGGGAGTAACAGCAAAATTAGGCTAAGCAGAACGCGGTTCGAAAGACTCACCAGATTTTGCAGGACTCTTCCCGCACCATCGGGTCGCCCTTTTTGCAACCAAACGCCTTGGCGAATGCAGCCATGTTCGATAGCGGCCCGTTGCCGCGATAATGCGGCAGCGGATGCGGATCGGTGTTGGCTTGCAGGCGCGAATATTCCGCTCTCTGATTCGTGCCCCAAACCTGCGCCCACCCTAGAAAGAAGCGCTGCTCCGGTGTAAATCCATCGATATCCTTGGGCCGTTTGCCTTCAATGGATTTTTCGTAAGCTGCGTAGGCAATCGCCAGCCCGCCCAAATCGCCGATGCTTTCGCCCAACACCAATTTGCCGTTCTGGTGCAGTCCCGGCTCCACTTCATAGCCATTGAACTGATTCACCACGCAATCGCCGCGCGCCGTGAAATTCTTGCGATCTTCGGGTGTCCACCACATGTGCAGATTGCCTTTGCCATCAAACTTCGAACCCTGATCGTCGAAGCCGTGGCTGATTTCATGCCCAATCACCGCGCCGATTCCGCCATAGTTCACCGCATCGTCCGCGGTTGGACTGTAAAACGGCGGCTGCAGAATGCCCGCCGGAAACACAATCTCGTTCATCCCGGAACTGTAGTAAGCATTCACCGTCGGCGGCGTCATGCCCCACTCAGTGCGATCCAGCGGCTGTCCAATCTTGGCCAGTTGCCGCGCTGTTTCGAATTCGATGCTGTGCCGCACATTCTGCACATACGAAGTGCGCACCACGGTCAGCTTCGAATAATCCCGCCACTTATCGGTGTACCCGATCTTGACGGTAAACGCCTCCATCTTGGCCAGCGCTTCCTTCTTGGTTTCCGGTCCCATCCAGTCCAGCGTCGGAATGTCCGCGCGCAACGCCGCAATCAGGTTGTTCACCATTTCTTTCGCGTGTGCCTTCGCCGCCGGTGGAAAATACTGATCGACGTAAACCTGTCCCAGCGCTTCGCCCAAGCCTAGATCCACGGATTGCACGCAACGCTTCCATCGCGGCAGAATCTCTTTCGTACCCGACAGCTTCTTACCGTAGAAATCAAAATTCTCAAGCACAAACGCATCCGACAACGACGGCGCGGCGGCGTGCAGCACATGCCACCGCAGATACACTTTCCAGTCTGGCAGCGGCACGGTGTCCAGTTCGTGATTCACTTCCTTAAAGAAATCCGGCTGGCGAATATTGGCTTGCTCCAGCGTCGGCGCGCCCACTTGATGTAGAAAAGCTTCCCAAGACCAATCCGGCGTGAGCGACTTCATCTCCGCCAGCGTCATTAGATTATAGTTTTTCTCCGGGTCGCGCAGTTCCACCCGAGTCTTCGAAGCCTTGGCCAGCGATGTTTCGATGTTCACCACCGTCTTGGCTTCCGCCGCGGCTTTTTCTGGCGAATCGCCCGCCAGCTTAAACATATTGGTCACGTGTTGAACGTAATCGGCGCGAAGCTGCTTCGATTTCTCATCGTCGCGCAAATAGTAGTCGCGGTCCGGCATGCCCAATCCGCCTTGGCTGGCCTGCGCAATCACCCGCGTGCTGTCTTTGTAGTCCTGCCCCGAGCTGAAGCGAAACACTGCGTTCGATCCTTCACGGTGCAGCTTCGCAATTTCCGCATCGAGCGCCTTGCGATCGCCTATGCCGTCGATGGCTGCCAAGTCTGGCGCAATCGGCTTGATTCCCGCCGATTCGATCGCTGCCGTGTCCATGCAGCTCGCATAATAATCGCCAATTTTCTGTTTGTTGCTGCCAGCCGGCGCGTTGGCCTTGGCCGCATCTTCCAAAATCGTGCGCATCGCCGATAAATTTTTGTCGCGCAGTTCGGTGAACGTGCCCCAGCTCGGATACTCGGGAGGTATCGGATTGCTCTTCATCCATCCGCCCATCGCAAATTGGTAGAAGTCGTCGCAAGGCTTGCACGTCTTGTCCATGTTGGTGAGCGAAAATCCCCACGAAGAACTATTCGCGTCGGACTTCGCGGTAATGCCCATCGCAAACAGCAAAACCAACGACACACCCAGCAAGGCACCGCAGCCTAATACGTACATGCGACGAAAACTCATAGCACGCTCCTCAGATGGTCGGGCGAACGGGAATCTTACACGAATTCGACGAAAGAAGGTGAGCAGCAGGGTCCCGCAACGCCGGAAATATAGCACAGAGCGATTCGCGCAACTAAGGTTCAGAGAATGACGCCCGGGAATTTCCTGACGTTCCGATTCCTAG
>JBAVNY010000233.1:0-5036 GCA_049691535.1 Candidatus Acidiferrum sp. | reverse complement strand
AGTGACTCCGGTTTGAAAAGTACTTAGCGTTTTGCGGGGCGATAAAGAATGACGCGGACTTTTTCCAAGGTGATCAGGCCCCCGTCCACCATTTCATCGAGGCGCGGCAAAATCTGGTCGATCCGTTCTTGCGATTCGATCACTTCCAGAATGATGGGCAAATCTTGAGACAGGCGGAGCAACTTGTCGGTGTGATAGACGCTCGAGGAGCCATAGCCAGCAACGCCGCGGAGTACCGTGACGCCGGAAAATTTCTCCTTACGCAAGATTTCGACGATGGCTTCGTACAGCGGCTTGCCATGCCACTTGTCGGATTCACCGATGTGGATGCGCATCAAGGTGCGCTCGCCTTCAAATTTTTCATGGGTCATGGCGAACTCCTAAAAGCGATTGGCCAGGCGGATCCCCGCAACCGAGAGCAGCAATCCAAATATTACGCTAGCGGCAACGTAAGTGGTGGCGCGCAGCCATTCGCCGGTCTCCATCATCTTTGCGGTCTCCCAGCCAAAACTGGAGAAGGTGGTGTAGCCGCCAAAAAATCCGACGGTAATGGCGACCCGCCATTCCGGGGAGATAATCATACGATTAAGCATGGTTTGCCCGAGGAGCCCCAGGAAAAAGCATCCGGTGAGATTGATGAAAAGTGTTCCGTAAGGGAAGGTGCTGCCCATCCGGATTTGTAGCAAGCCTTGAAGGCCGTAACGCGCGAGCGTGCCGATGGCGCCGAATGTGGCAATCAAGAAAAGTCGCAAGAGCTCTCCGATCTGCTGGCCCGGCGGCTATAAAAAAACTCCTGGAGCCGCGCGGCAGCCAGGAGTCATCAGTCTCGGCAGAAGCAGCCGTGACGGTTGTGGCGAACTCCATCGCCATTGAATTTGAAGGAAAGCTTACCGTGCAGATTGCGCAGGACGCAAGGGGATAGCTCTAAAGAGTACCTGTGAACGGATGCTGCTTGAGTGCAACGTTTACGGCGCGCTCAATCTCGGCAGCGGGGGAAAGCAGAGTTTTTCCGTGGCCGACCGCAAGTCTACTAGGCCGCAAGCCTCCGAGTTTCGCTGCACTGACGGCAGAAAGTCCGTGGTTCCAAGCAAACTAGGCAGCCATCGGGAAGTCCCAACGAAAGAATCCCGCTGCGGTCAACCCAATTTGATTGGTAAAGGCGTCGCCGGCAATTAAGGTATTGTCGCGGCAATCGAGGTATGAAAAATGCCCAGGAGTGTGCCCGGGTGAAGACACAGCGCGAAGCGAACAAACACGTTCACCGTCTTCGAGCTCTCGCGCTACGGTCGTCTTTACTCGTTGAAATCCGAATAACTTCTGGCCGCACTCTGAAGTATCGAGAGAAAAATCGCCCCGCAAAAAACGAGCTTCTCGCTTACCAATCGCAATTTCTACGTTGGGCAGAGCTTCTGCAAGGTGGTCTAGCGCGGCAACATGATCGAAATGCGCGTGGGTACGAGCACTCTTGCGAATAGGCAGGCCTAATTGCCGCGTGGCCCGCAAGATCAATGCGCACGAACCCGGCAGATTCGTATCGACTAGCGTTAACCCGTCTTCCTCTTTCACTAAGAAGCAGTTAACCATGCGGAAGCGCGTCAGACGATACAGATTAGGAGTCTCTTGAAAGATTTGCAGGTGGAGTCAGGGCTTGGCGTCGGCTTTGCTAACCAAAACGATTTGTTCGAGTTGGCCGCGGCCTTCGGAGACGACGAGATCGGCGGTGATTTTGTCGCCAGGTTGCAGGGTGGCAATTTGTTTCGGTTCGGTGACCATGTATTGCATGGTCATGGCGGGCATGAGGCCGGGAATATCGCCGTGTTTCACAGTGATCAGTTTTTTGGGGACGTCGACGGCGATTACTTCAGCCTGCACTGGATAGTGCTTGGCGGGCGGAGCTTGGCATGCGGTGCTGAAGGCAACGGCTGCGAGGAGAAAAATGAAGAAGTGGTTCATCTGGATCTCGATCCTCAATAATGAAAACGATAACGCATCTGAACGAATATTTCGCGCGGGTTGTTGTAGTGGGTGCCGCCGAAGGTGAAGCTGTTGTCGAGGAGCACACGGCGGTTAGCAACATTGAGACCAGTGACAGAAAGCGAGAAGTTTTCGCCCAACTCTTTGCCGAGTGTCAGGTCGAATGTGGTGTGGCCCTGCAGATGGCTTGGCGGCGGCGAACCGTTCGAAAACCCTGAGCCGTAGTAAACGTCGGTGGAGAGATAACTTCTCCATGGCAGATTCACGTTGCCGCCAATGTGCAGGGTGTTGCGCTGATCGTGATCCAGAAATCCATAGCCATCGCCAAACGAAAAATCGGTCAGTCCGCCATTAATGTCGCCATAGCCGAGTGCGAGTTGATTGGAGTAGGTCAGGTAAAGCTGGCCACGCTTGTAGAGCTGCGGTGATCTTAGAGTCAGCTCCCAGCCGTTGATGCGTGCGCCTTGAATGGTGATGGGAAAGAAAAGATTCGAGTTGTTGAAATTATTGTGATCGAAGAAATTCTTGGCGCGAGTTAAAAAGGTATCGGCATCAATCGTCCAGCCACGGAGAGGGATGGTGACGCCATACTGGTGTTCTTCATCGCGTTCCCCGTGCAATGGAATAAATCCCAGATTTTGATTGCTAGCGGCATCAAGAAGCGGCCCGGAAACGGTAAGTAAAGGCGGAGCTTGATAAAAATGTCCGTAGAAGGCGCGGAATACCCAATTGAGTTTTGGGATGCGCAGCGAGGCACCAATGCGCGGACTGGTAGCATTTTCGACTACGGGCCCGGAATAGTGGGTCTGCCGGATACCGCCATCCAGCGAGAGCCAGGAGGTCACCTTAAATTGATCTTCGAGGTAAACGGCAGCCAATCCGCCATCGGGGCTTACTGTTACGGGAGGATCTACGTTTTCACATTGTCCGGGTTGATTGCACAGCAAGCCGAATAATTGGCTGGACTGCTGGACAAAGCCATAAACTCCAGTGCGCAAACTATTACGTTGTTTGACCCAGGAGAGACTGGCCTGGCCGCCTTCATAATTGGAGGAGACGGTTTCTGTGGCGGAACTCGGCAGATCGAAGGGACTGCTTTGGTAGCTGGCGCTGTTGTAGTGATAGAAGGGGGCGACGGTGAGGACAAGCCCGGGGCTGAAGGTACGCACCCAGGAAAAAAGGACGAAGCCGTCTTTTTCTTTGTTGGAGTCGCTGAGAAATTGTCCGGCGGTGTTCGGGTCATTTGGATCGAAGGGAACCTGGTAATAATCCTGACGAAGCTGCGCGACCAAT
The DNA here is from genome assembly GCA_049691535.1 of Candidatus Acidiferrum sp. Taxonomy (GTDB): domain Bacteria; phylum Acidobacteriota; class Terriglobia; order Acidiferrales; family UBA7541; genus Acidiferrum. Next base: position 1,769 of record JBAVNY010000233.1, on the reverse strand, counting down.
CGCAACTGATCGCTGGAATCGAGATTATAGGTGAGGGAAGTAAATCCGCCGTAGCCGTTGGCTTGATCGTGAATCACGGCGCTAGTTGGCGTCTGCAGGCCGAAGTCGCTGCGATTTCCGTTGACGCTGGCGTAGTAGGCGAAGCGATTGGTGTGGCCGCCAAAATTCAGTTGATCATCGGTTTGATAGAAATTGCCCGCGCTGAGAACTAATTCGGCTTGATTGTTTCGCTCAAAGCCGGTACGCGGGGCCACATTGAAGATGCCGTAGGTACGATCGCCATAATCGGCGGAATAGCTGCCGCGCTGAACCTCAAGGTTCTCAATGTCCTTGGGATCAATCTGCGGCCCGAGGTTACTGGCTATATTTGTGTTCGGGATGGAGACACCGTCGATTAACCAACTGACTTGGTGACCGCCGCGCACGTGCAATTGATCATGGGTGTAGTAGGAGCCGGGCACATAGTCGGTGATCATGGCAAGACTGTTGGTGAGAGCCGCGCCAGGAGTATCGAAAATTTGTTCGCGGGTAACCAAGGTGGTGGGCGTGATGGATTCGGCCTGTGCCGGCGGCGCTTCGGATGTGACGGTGATGGACTGCTCTTGGGTGGCGACTTGCAGCTCGATATGCAGGATCGGAGCCGTCCCGGACAGCACGGTGAACTTTTGTTCTTGTGAAGCAAATCCCGGTTTTGAAACGGTTACCTTGTACTCGCCGAGGGGCACGGAATCGAAATGGAATTCGCCGTCGGCGTTGGTCTGGGTGGTCTGGGAATAATCCGAATTTTGTGCTTTCAAGACCAATTGAATATCGGAAACGGGCCGGTGCTGCGAATCATGCACGATACCGCGGACCGTGCCAACGTCAGTAGCCCTGGCAGAGCCGGCCAAAGAGTAAAGCACAAAACACAAAAACAAAGTGCGTCGCAACATGGAATCTCCTGGTCTCTGGCGCGTAAACGCCAGGCGAAAAGAGCCACAGCGGCTCGATCATCAATTAATTGATCGCGGGGAAAGCGCTACAGACTCGGGAGGGAACGTTTCGGAGGAGGAGAGGGAGGTGCGAAGGCCGTGAGAATTCTTATCGTTTCTAAGCATGAAGCTGCGGGCAACGAATGCAATGGTGCAGCGAGTGTCGCGGGTGCAGGTAAGACAAAAAGGATGGATGCTGCAAAAACGTGCTCGGGACTCTGGCAGCAGGCCATGGAGCAGGGCATCAAGCTGGCGCCCGACGGATGGCACTGCATGGGTGGTTCATCGTCGGTTGTTGCTTCCATCGACCGCGAAGCCTTGTGGCTATTGGAGGAAAGGCCATGAGCGGCGCACTGCTTCCCATTGCAGCATGCCATGGAATTTGCCTGCCAAGCAGCGGCCCATAAGGGGGTCCAGAGGAGCAAGGCCGCAAGCAGACACACCCATCCGGCGAAAACCCTGCCCGGAGCGATAGGAGGTCGGAGCGAGCGACGCATTTGAATGACGAGGAGCATACCGTAAAGACGGCCTGTAGCAAAGAGGCAAGGCATCCTGGCAGGGGCGATTCGCGCCAAATTGGTATCTTAATGTGAAGTGGGTTTCTTGACTTGTTTCGGTCCACCATCGCACACTTCTACTATGGCTCACATCTATATGCTTTTCGATTTTGCGGAAGACGAAGAGAAGGCGCAGCAAGCGCGACATAAGCTGGAAGTGTGGAAGCAGGCATTTCGACTGGACAAAAAGCTTTTGTATAAATTTGAACGTCCGGCGGACGACGAAGAAACCGAAGAAAAG
>JBAVNY010000232.1:0-1781 GCA_049691535.1 Candidatus Acidiferrum sp. | reverse complement strand
CTGCGGATCGACCGAGTGACTCAGTCCAGCTTTGGCAGTGACGTCCGTGAATGTTCCGTTGCCATTGTTGCGATACAGGGTATTACCGTGAACTCCGCCCACAAACAAGTCGGGATAACCATCGTTGTCGTAGTCTCCGATGGCCACGCACATGTCGTAACCGCTGCCGGTCAATCCGGCCTCCTTGGTCGCGTCCGTAAATACACCGTTGCCGTCGTTTCGGTACAGACGGTTGGAAAACTTAGGAGAATCCTTTTTCCGCGTCTCGATGTTGGCGCCGTTCGCGAAGAAAATGTCCGGCCGGCCATCGCGGTTATAGTCGAAGACCGCCACGCCCCCAGCCATGGTAGCTGGGGCGTGTGGAAATTTCGGGGTTTCGTCGGACTCCACTCGAAAGGGAAGTGTCTGCAGAGAAAATTGAATGGGTGCCGCTCCCGGCGATGCACCAGCTTTTTCTTGCCCCATAACAAAGGAGCAGGAGAGCGCTTGAACTCCACACAACAGCGCGAAAAGAATGATCCGTACGTTGCGACTAACCACAGCAAGGGATGGAAACACCGAGCGAATTGTACACGAGAAGCCTGAATGACGTGGAAATTTCTCCTTTCGGTAACGTTCACGTCCCATTTGCTATACAATGTTTTCCGCTTTGCTCATGACACCACTTCTTCGACCGCGACAGCTCCACTTTTTCGGCTCGCTGCCTACTTTTCTCTTCCTTCTTACTCTCGCGGCTATGCTGTTGACTTGCCCTCTCGTCCAACTCACCGCAGCGCAAACCCGCCCCGCTCCGGGTATTGATGAGCCACCACCTGCATCGCCTCCGCAAGTGGCGCTCACCTTTGATGATCTGCCGGTGCACGGCACGTTGCCCGAGGGCATGACCCGCGTGGAAATCGCGAAGAGCATCATCAGTGCTTTACAAGCGGCGCACGCTCCTTCGGTCTATGGCTTTGTCAACGCAAAAGGACTCCAGATCGAACCTGCTAGCGACGAAGTTCTGCGGGTATGGCGCGCCGCCGGCTTTTCTTTGGCAAATCACACCTTCTCGCACATGGATCTGAATACCAATTCCGCCGAGAATTTCGAGCAAGACATTTTGGCCAACGAGCCGACGTTGCTGGCATGGATGACCAATGAAGATTGGCGTTGGCTGCGTTATCCGTTCCTTCGCGAAGGCGATACCGCGGAAAAGCACCGCGCTGTACTAGCTTTTCTGAAGGAGCATGGCTACAAAGTCGCGCAAGTGACCATCAGCTTCGGCGATTACGCCTACAACGCACCGTATGCGCGATGCGTGGCCAACAAGGATCAGCAAGCGATCGAGCAGCTCAAGAAGCAATATTTGCGGGGTGCGGCTGAATCTCTTGACCACAGTAGCGCATTGGCGAAGGCGCTATTCGGACATGACATCAAACACGTCATGCTCCTTCACATTGGAAGCTTTGAAACCGTCATGCTTCCGCATCTCCTCGATCTACTGAACGACCGCGGCTACAAGTTAATCACCCTGCCGGAAGCGCAAAGTGATCCTGCCTACGCGCTGCGGCCGGACTTGCGTGGCCATTGGGAAGGCAGTTTCCTAGATCAACTCGTAAAGGAACGGAGTCTTTCAGTTCCGCCAGATTTGGCCAACGCGCGTCTGGTTGATCTCGACGCAGTTTGCCGTTAGCGGAATTGTGTTTCCTCGAACAACGAAATCTCGAGCCCGCGATGTGGAGCACTGCATGAAAATGGCGCCCAAAAGGAACCGGAAGTTTCTCCTCGTTGCAGTCTTATTC